>JAIOJO010000571.1 GCA_019911985.1 Sulfuricellaceae bacterium
GGTTTCAGCTATCGCCAACTTCTTTTGCTCTTCAAAAACAACGCCCAGGTTGTTATGAATCTCCGGAACCATTGAGTTGATCCGAGAAGCTTTCTGCAACAAGTCCTCAGCCAAGGCGTAACGCTTCTGATCCGAATAAAGCAATCCGAGCAAGTTCAATGCATCCAACTGCTCGGGAAACGCTTGGAGAATGCGCAGATACAATTCCTCCGCTTGCGCAAGACTTCCCTGTTGCTGGTGATTTATGGCCAGTTGCAGTGTCTCGCCCAGAGTCAGGTTTTGGGTTTCACTCATTTCTGTACTTCCTTATTGGTCAACCACTCTCGCCACATTTTCCGATAACTCTGCTCGACCATTTTCGTTATCGTGACAGGATTGCCGGCGGGGCTCGCCTTGACCTGCTCGCGCAAGCTCATTCGCAATTCAGCCAGGGCGCCAAGATTGGAAGCCTTGTTCCTCGCCAGCGCCAGATAAGACTCTTGATTATCGGCCACCCAGTCTTCAAGGCCAAGCGCTGTTTCGATGGCGGCCGTTACACGGCTCGGCAAGGACGGCCCTTTGATCGTCACCACGGGCACCCCCATCCACAATGCCTCGAAGCTACCTATGCCACCGCCATGAGGAAAAGGGTCCAAAGCGACATCGACCCCTCCGTAAGCGGCCATATGCTCATACCAGGTAGTCTGCCCGAGCAAGGTCAAGCGTTCGCCGCTGACGCCAAATCCGGCCATTTTCTCGACAAGCCTAAGTTTTTGAACAGTATCGCCGAGTTCCCTGGCTTTTATTACCATGCGAGCCTGCGGAATGGAGCGAAGAAGCTCCGCCCATAGTGCAAGCGATGATTCCGAAATTTTAATGAGCCGGCTAAAACAGCCGAAAGTCACATAGTCATTTTTCATTGCCGGCAGCGGCATGACTGGTGGCGCATTATCTGGACAAGAATAGGGAATTAAACAGGGCAGATAAGTGACTCTCTCGGCAAAATAATGGCATTCATCAGGCGGGATACTAACCGGGTCGCTAAACAGGTAATCCATGGCCTCCATACCGGTCCCATGGGCATGTCCCCAACCTGTCACCTGGATCGGCGCGGGTTTGCGCGCGAACAACAGCAGCCGGTTTCCGGCTGAATGCGCTGCAAAATCCACCAGTATGTCGATCTTGTCGGCGCGAATCATGGCGTCCGCATCCGCATCGCTTTTGCCCACGATGTTGCGCCAACCAGTGACGCAGTTACGGAACTTCTCTGTCATCTGGTCGTTGCGCGACGAATTGGAATAACAATAAACTTCGAAGTTTTCCTTATCATAACGACACAGCATCGGTTCAAAGGTAAAAGCTGCCGAATGCATGCGGAAATCGGCCGAGACATAGCCGATCCGCAAACGGCGATCGGGGTTCCTGTCGTTCTCATGGGGACGTATTTTGCCCCGCAAGGGCTTCGCGTGAATATCGTTCCAGCGGCGGCGTTCCGCCTGTTGGGCCGCCGTATCCAGGTGCGGGTCGAAATCCATGGCAAAAATAAGGTTGCTATGAGCTACCGCGTTGGCGGGGTTGATTTGTAAAGCTTGGCGGTAGGCTGCTTCGGCTTCTTCCATATTACCTTGGGCCACTAAGGACGCCCCCAAATTGCTATGGGTGACGTCGAGGTCCGGTTGCAATTCCAAAGCCCGTCTATATTGCTCCCCAGCTTCGCTCGAAAGGCCCTGTTCCAGAAATACGTTCCCCAGATTGCTGTATGCCAGCGCAAATTCGGGGTCGCTGGAGATCGCCTGGCGGTAACATGCCAAGGCTTCATCCAGACGCCCCTGGCCGAGGTAAGCATTGCCCAAATTACTCAGGGCGGCGACAAAACCGGGGTTGATCTCTATCGCCTTGAGGAAACTGGCGATTGCCTGCTCCAAATACCCACGCTCGGAAAACAACACGCCGAGGTTATTGTGCGCATCGGCATAGGATGGCTTGTGGCCAATAGCCTGCCTGAATTTCTCTTCGGCTTCAGGCAGTTTGCCTTGTATCTGCCAGAGTTCACCCAGGCCGTTGAGTGCCTCCGGCAGTTTCGGATCGATTTCCAGCGCACGAAGCAGCGCTCGCTCCGCCTCCTCCAAGTGCCCTTGCTCTCGTAACAATGAACTTAAATTGCAGTGGGCTTGGGCATAGTTAGGCTGAATTTCCAGCGCCTTGCGATAGGCGCTTTCCGCCGGCTCGAATCGCTTCAAATGTTGCAGCGCCAGCCCCAAAGCGCAGCGAGCTTTGCTGTAGTTAGTGCGTAGGGCGATGGCCTGTTCTAAGCTCTCGGCCGCTTCCGCATAGCGCTTGAGGCCGATTAGCGCATTGCCGGCGTTAAAGTATGCCTCGGCATAATCTCGCCGCAGCGAAAGCGCATTTTTGAAACTTTCCAGCGCGTTTTCTTGCTTCCCCATGTCTTGCAACACGGTACCCAGATTGTTATACGCTTCGGGGTAGCGATTATTCAGGCGCAAGCTTAGTCTATAGGCCATTTCGGCGTCCGCCAGCCTGCCGAGGGCTTGCAGGGCCAGCCCCAAGTTATTGTGGAACTCCGCCACCCCCGGTTTGGCGGCGATGGCTTGGCCAATGAGGTCGAGCGCCACATCGTGCCGCCCGACTTGCGAGGCGATTACGCCCAGCAAGTTTAAAGCGTGGGGATGCGCCGGGGCTTCGGCCAGTACCTGACGATAGCAAGCCTCCGCCTCTGCCAGCCGCCCGGCCTGATGGTGAGCTAATCCTTGCTGGAGCAGTACTTCAAGTTTGGCTGCCGGTTTAGGGCGCGTTGGCTGCGCCATTAAGTAGCCTTCGTATCCAGAGTTTCTTCCATGACCCCGCGCAGCATGGCGGATGCTTGGGCAATAGGCTCATCCCATTGCCCTGGCTGCGATTGCCTGAATAGCCGCATCGAGGGATACCAAGGGCTATCGCCTCTATCCAGCATCCAGCGCCAGTCCGGTGCGTAGCGCAGCAAAGCCCAACTGGTTTTACCTAAGGCCCCGGCCAAGTGGAGCACCGCCGTATCGACTGATACGACCAGGCTCAACTGATCGATCAACGCGGCGGTATCCATAAAATCGGTCAACTCGGCGGAAACATCGATCAAGCCGAGCTTTGCGGCGACTTCGGCCTCGTCCGCGCTGGGCGGTTGATCCTGCAAGCTTACCCAGCTTACGCCCGGCATCCCGGCTAAGGCCTCGAACTGGCGCAAATCGCAGGAACGATCCTGGTCTGCACCATAATGGGGGTTGCCGCGCCATCTCAGGCCGATTTTGATCGTCTCGCCATAGGCGGAGAGGCGTTGCCGCCACTGGCTGATTTTGCCGAATGGCAAGGTAAGATAGGGGATATTGAGGGGTATTCTATCCAAGCGCGTCTGGAACAGGCCGGGCAAACTCATCAAGGAACAGTGGGCGTCATAGGGCGGCAATTCCTCGTCCGGCCCGCACACCAAGGACACGCCGCTTACGGCTAGAAACAGCAGTTGCAAAGGCTGCGCGCACTGCACAATGACCCGCATGCCGCCCGAGGCGACGAAGGCGAGATAGCGGGAAAACTGGATGGCGTCGCCATAGCCTTGTTCCAGGTGGACGAATAAGGTTTTACCGGGCGTCAACACGCCGTCCCATTGAGGGCCAGGATAGTGGCGGTCATCCAGCTTTAGCCGCCATTCGTATTCGGCAAAGCCTTCGTCCATCTTCCCCTGCGTGAGCAAGGCCATGCCCAGGCTGACATGCGCTTCGACAAACTCGGGCTTTACCGCCACGGCCTGACGAAAGGCGGCAACAGCCTGCTCTGGCTCGCAAAGTTCCCGGTAGGTGACACCCAAGTTGAATTGAGCCATCGCCAATTCCGGCTTGAGCTGTACGGCATTGATCAGCGCCGACTGAGCTTGCGGCAATTGTCCCCGCGACAGCAATACCGCGCCTAAATTGCTATAGGCCTCGGCATAAGCAGGAGCCAGCCTTAACGCCTCTTTCAAGCAAACATAGGCTTCGTCCAAACGATTGAGCTGGCGGTAAACATCGCCCAGGGTATTGAGTACAGCCGGCGATTCCGGCGCAGCAGCTTGCGCTTGCAGCAAGAGAGCCAGTGCATCATCCGGCTTGCCGCGCTGCAGCGCGGCCAAACCCAAGCCATGTAAAGCATCCGCGTTATCGGGCTGCGCGGCCAGGGCGCTCCGAAAACTGTCTTCCGCTGCGTCTAGATCGCCGCTTCCCAGTAACGCCAAACCTTTGTCCAGCCATACCTGTGTGTTCATAAACTGTGCCGCCCCCCGTGTTCCATCGTGTTTATCCGCCTGTGCGGCAATCTGTGTGCGCAAAGCCCGCGCCAAGCGCTCTATAAGGGCGCCCCACTCCCCGGCTTGCGCCTGGCGGAAGAGGCGCATGCTCGGATACCAAGGCGTTCTATCGCCCTGTTGCATCCACCGCCAACAACCGTCGAATCGAGACAACAGCCATACCGGCTTACCCATCGCGGCAGCCAGGTGCGGCACGGCGGTATCTACCGCGATAACCAGGTCCAAATGGGCTATGAGCGCGGCCGTTTCCGCAAAATCCTGGAGCGATACGGTTAAGTCGATCAAGCGGCCAGGATAATTTTTTGCCTGCTGGCCGGGCTTGCCTTTTTGTAAGCTGTAAAAATCCACGTCCGGCACGCTGAATAACGGCTCCAACAGCGATAAATTTAGGCTGCGCCGCCGGTCTATCAGGCTGGCGCTGGCATCGTCCGGGCGAGGATCGCCTGCCCAGACCAGGCCCACTTTCAATTTGGCTCCAGCGGAGAAACGCTTTCCCCATTGCTCCAGCAGCGCTTTTTCCGGCTGGAAATAGGATATGGGCGCAGGTATCCGCTCAGGCGAGCGTACGCCGAAACGCTGCGGCAAGCTCATCAAAGGAATCTGGTAGTCGTGGGGAGGCAATGTCTCCCCCTTGGCATAGACCGCATCGATTCCATCCATGGCTTTCAGCAAGCGTACCAAAGCAGGCTGACATTCGACGACAAGGCGTGCGCCGAGCTGCTTTACCATAGGCGCGAAGCGGATAAATTGCAGCGTATCGCCTAAACCTTGCTCGGCATACAGCAGTATCGTTTTGCCTGCCAGCGGTTCGTTGCGCCACAAGGGCGCAGGATGGCCCGAGTAAAAATAGTCGTGTCGCGAGGAACTCAGATTCAAGCGCCATTCGTACTCGTCGAAACCCTCGCCCAGTTGACCGAGTTTCAACAAGGCCATACCCAGATTGACATGGGCCTCGACAAACTCCGGCTGGATCGCGATGGCCTGACGGAAAGCCGATACAGCGGCCTCTGGCCGGTTGGCCTGCATGCAGGCCATGCCGAGATTGAAATGGGCTAGTGCCAAGGCTGGATTGAGTTGAATAGCGCGGCTAAACGCCTCGACAGCTTGCTCAACCTGTTCGCAAACAAGATTCACCGCGCCAAGATTATTGTGGGCCTCTGCATACTCGGGCGCCTTCGCGACCGCCGCTTCAAGGCAGCGCCGGGCATCGTCCAATTGACCGGCTTGGCGGTAAATATCGCCTAGGGTGTTCAGAATTTGCGGGGAATCCGGCGCCAAGGAGGCGGCCTTTTTCAGCGACGCGAGCGCTTCGTCGATACGCCCAGCGTGCAACGCGGCCAAACCCAGTCCGTGCCATGCCATGTCGTTATTCGGCGCTATCTCCGCCGCGCGCCCAAAACTCTGTGCCGCCTCTTCTAAGCGGCCAGTATTGAGATGCTCGATGCCTTGCTGCAGCCACGCCTGGATGTCCATAAAACTACTCGACCTTATGTAAATGCATTATTTTTTAACCCATTCAGACAATTCGGAGCGTATGCGGTCAATGACCGGTGTCCAGTCCCCCGGCGTCCGCTGGCGGAACAGACGCATACTCGGATACCAAGGGGTATCGTCCCGTCCCAGCAACCAACGCCAGCAGCCATCGAACCGGGAGAGTAGCCACACCGGCTTACCCATCGCGGCAGCCAGGTGTGCGACCGAAGTGTCCACGCTAATGACCAGGTCCAGATGAGAAATCAGCGCTGCCGTATCCGCAAAATCGTCGATTTCAGGCATGAAGTCCGTTATTGAGTCGGAAAATTGTGCTACCTGGCTAGCCGCCTCGCCCTTTTGCAAGCTGAAAAACCGGACTCCGCGCTGAGGCAACAACGGCGCATAGTGCCGCAATTCAATGCTTCTACGCTTATCAATAAGATGCGAGTCCAGCTCGGTTTTTCTCGGGTCTCCGGCCCAAACCAAACCAACAGTCAAATCGCCGGCGGAATCGATCCGCGCCCCCCATCTTTTTGCCCGTTCGGCTTCGGCATGGATATAAGGAGAAAAGACGGGGATCGAGTCCACGCTATCGATACCAAGGCGATAAGGTAGGCTCATCAGCGGGAGATGCAGATCGTAATGCGTCAACGGCTCGCCCTTCGCATAAACGGCATCGATTCCTTCGACCGATTGCAAAAGCTGTTTTAAGGGCGGCTGGCATTCTACGATCACTCTCCCGCCACGGCGCGCAACGGTTTGTGCAAAACGAATAAAGTGTATCGTGTCGCCCAAGCCCTGCTCCGCATGCAGCAGGATAGTATTCCCCTGCAGCGCTTCGCCTTGCCATAGCGGCGCGGCGTAACCCGCATACATCGCCGCAACCTCTTTTCGATTCAAGCGCTGCTCGAACTCGGGCCAGGCGTCATGAAAATCGCCCCGCAACAGTAGTGCCACGCCCAAATTCCAATGGGCATTGACATAACCGCCATCGATGAGGAGTGCCTTTTGAAACGCAGCCACCGACTCGTCTATGTTGAAATACATTAAGGCCTTGCCGAGATTATTGTAGGCAAAAGCATAGTTCGGACGAATCTCGATTGCCTTGCGAAAACATACCTGCGCCTCGTCCAAACGCCACAGGTCTTCCAACACCACACCCAGGTTATTCCAGGCCTCGGCAAAGCCGGGCCGGCGCGCTACTAACTGGCGCAGTATCGCCTCGGCTTCGTCCAGACGGCCGCACTCGCGCAGCATGGCGCCAAGATTATTGGCCGCATCGACGTTTCCGGCTTGCGATTCGATTGCCGCACGAAAATGCGCTTCCGCCTCCGGGATTCTTTTCTGTTTCCACAGTACGAAACCCAAATTCACGCCCGCGTCGACATAATCCTGCTTCAGGGCTAGCGCCTGCAGATAGCGCTTTTCCGCTTCCGCATAGCGCTCGCTTTGCTTGAACACGTTTCCCAGATTGAACAATAGTTCCGGGTTGGCGGGCGCTAAGCGTAGCGCCTCGTCGAACACGCGCTCGGCCTCGCCTAGCTTTCCTTGGGCCGCTAACGCATTGCCTAAATTGTTCAAAACGCCACTATCGGACGGCCGCCTATCGCGAGCGATCCGCAGTAACTCCTCCGCCTCCAGGAATTTGCCTTGCCGGTAAAGAATAAAACCCAAATTGAAATAGACATCCGGCAGGTCTTTATTGATCCGAATGGCCTCCTTGAGCAAGCACTCCGCCTCGGCGGGATGATCGAGTTGAAATTCGAGCACGCCCAGCAAATGCAACACATCCGCGTTTTCGGGAAATTTCTCCAAAAACAAGCGGTACGCGTGTGCACCCTCCACCAATCGTCCCGATTGATGCAACTGAACAG
>JAIOJO010000572.1 GCA_019911985.1 Sulfuricellaceae bacterium
GTTCGAAAATTTATGCCTACTACGATAATGGGACGACAAGCGGGGGACTTCCTATACAGGCTTTCGCTCCTATCAGCATCACGGATGGCGGCGCGACCGGTTCAGACATTATAACCGTTCAAACGGGAAGCAATTTTCTCGGCAGCATACCAGCCACGATAACCCAGAAAATGCCCCAGTCCTCATCTGAGCTGAATGTCAGTTTTACGGGGGGGTTCAACCCTAATGATTTGATATTGGTTTCCCAGGGAGGAAACTGTACCCTTATGGAGGTGACGCAGGTACAGAATGCTGCACTTAAATTGCAGCATAACCCAGGTGGATCCCCAACCTACAATCCACCAACCAGCTATCAAAATAGCCCTTCCCCTTTGCCACCACCACCTGCCCCACAAGATCCGTGGCCACCGTATTTTTCGGGTGCCAAAATTCTGAATATGGGGCAATTGACTATCTCGAATTTCTCGATCAATACAAACGGAAATCTGCAATCGAGCGCATCTCAATTGGGGGCTGCGGCCGTTAGCCAGGATTTGGTTAAAGATATTGTCAGCCTGCAGGCGCAATACGGTATTGCGCCTGCAGGTGGCGAAACAGTCAGCAACTGGGTGGATGCCACAGGTAGTTGGGCAGCGCCCAGTGCTGCGGATGTAAAACGCATTAAGGCAATTCGATTGGTCGTGATTGCACGTAGCGGAAAAAAAGAATTGTCCAACGTAACCGGCCAATGCACGAATGCCAGCGGTGCGGTCAATAACGGCCCTTGCGCATGGAACGACAGCACGGCAAACCCGGCGCCCGTTATCGATTTGTCGGCCAATCCGGATTGGAGAAAATACCGCTATCGCGTGTATCAAACCATCATTCCTCTACGCAACGTAATCTGGGCGGATTTATGAGAATCGCGGCGATGTCACATTTTCCTCGCTATTGGGCCGTGAAGGAGGGAGACCAAAAAGGAGCGGCATTGTTTATTGCGCTCATTGCACTGGTGGCCATGTCCTTGGCCGGCATCGCGTTGGTGCGTTCGGTGTCTACGTCCAATATCATCTCGGGAAACCTGGCTTTCAGGCAGGCCGCCCTTCATACCACCGACGTGGGTATCGAAAAAGCGGTCGATGCACTTGGAACCATCGTGACAACCTCTCTCGATGCAAATTATCCTAGCGGTTGCGCAACCGGCGCCTGCAATTATTACCCCACCTTGCAAGCCACCGATGCGAACGGCGTGCCGACCGTCATCAACTGGTCTTTGGTTCCCGCTACGGTGGTCAACACCGACTACAGCGTGAAATACGTCATTGACCGCTTGTGCAATGGGCCCGCTCCGGTGACGGATATTACCGGAAAGTGTTATGCCTCCGCCCAAACGGGCGGAGGCACAAAGAAGTCCGGGGGGATCGTTTTTTCGGGCTCACAAGTGGTCTATTACCGGGTAACAGTGCATGTCGACGGCCCTCGCAATACGACCAGCCTCGTTCAGGTCTTGCTCTCCCGATGATTGTGCAGTCTTATGATGTCAGTGCCGCCTGATCGAATTGAAGGAGCCATTCAAATGAAAACAGCTTACAAAATAATTCAGCAAGGTGTAGCCGCGGCATTGTTTGTTTGCCTAATGTTCAGCCAGTTCGTTCAAACCGTTCAGGCCGCTTCTACCGACATTGCGAATGTGCCCATGGCGGTGAAAAACTCGGTGACGCCGAATGTGCTGGTGATCTACGATAATTCCGAGTCCATGGATGCCTACATGAATGGCACGTTGGTCGCCGGCAACGATCCTAACACCCGCGGCAACATCGGTCGCCAAGTGATGCGCAATGCAATAACGGGCTACCGTACCGCCTTCAACTGGGGGCTTATGACTTATGGGATGTCGACTAACCCCCCTCAACTGTATAGTACCTGGGCTTACTATCTGGGCAGCGATACAGGAATGGTTTTTACCGACGATTGCGTCGGTTATGTCGCCGGCAATCCGCCCATTCCGGGTATTTCGGCCTCGAACACGAGCAGCGCCTATCCATCGGGACTCCGCTGCATAGCTAATCCGCAGCCGTTCACAGGCGGGTCCTACGTCACCTATGATAAAACCGGCGACGATCCGGATATTCAGGACGTGCTGTATGACAACGGGACATACACCTCCGCATGGGCGCTTTCTGCGTCGGGAGGCGGTACAGGTTACAATTTTTATGGCTCACATAAGACCGCATTAGGCAACTCATGGGCGACGAACGCTTTTTCCGGCGATCCTTTCGGATGTAATAATTGTACACTCTACTTTACCCCGACCGACGCAGGTTATCTGCCATCCAATCCGCCCATCACGCGCCAGTTATACCTGCCGCGGGCATGGGGTTATCTGTCCACTATCACCGGCTCTGGCAACATCGATGAAGCCGTTCAGGCCGACTCCACTACCCACTACAACAACTTGATCGCGAAATTGGGGAGCGAAACCAACGTCAGCTCCA
>JAIOJO010000573.1 GCA_019911985.1 Sulfuricellaceae bacterium
CAAGGCGAGCGGAAAATAGACGGTAAGCTGAAAACCCACGCCGCCGAAATGCATAGGGATTCCCGGCCATCCATAGAGCGTGGCCGCCCAGCCCAGCCCGATGCTGAGCGCCAAGGACGCCAGCCAGATGCCGCCTATCCGGTAGCGGTCGCTAGAACTGGCGGAGCGCCAGAAGGCGATAAAATCGATGGAACGATACCCCGTCGCCGGCAGCAAGGGCTGTTTAAGAAAATCGCGGGCTTCCATCATGTCCGTTTCATCCTTGGCAAAGCATCTAAAATAATCACACACATTCCGGCTGGCTGCTAAAATCCCAGCATCCTTTTTTCGATCTCACACGACGACTTTACCATGTTGACTACACCCATGACCGAACAAGAACTCGACCAACTGGAAAACCTCCTGTCCTCCGACATTTTCAACGACGAGGCCATGACCCTGGACACGCTGCAAGGCTTTCTCTGCGCGGTGGCGAGCGGGCCGGAGACGATTCCGCCGAGCGTCTGGCTGCCCGAAATCCTAGGCGCGCCGGTCGCCGAAAGCTCGGCGCAGGTTCAGAAAACCATAGCCTTGCTGATGCGTTTTTACGACAGCATTGTATCGGGCCTGACCGACAATACCGGCTTCGATCTGATTCTTTACGGCCAGGAAAACGATCCCGAACAACTGGATTATGCCGCGTGGTGCGATGGCTACATCTACGGATCGCAGATCGGCGAGGTCAACTGGTTCGAGGCGGCGGGCGAATATGCCGCGGATTTGAGCGAAAAAATGGAAGGCATGTTCCTGTTGAACGGCATGCTGAAAGAAGATGCCCTGAAACACAAGGAACCCTGGCTCAGCGAAAAAGAAGAGCAAAAAGCGCTGGCCCAGGCCGAAGAAAATCTGCCGGATACCCTAGGCGCGCTTTTCCACTTCTGGCTCAGCCTGCGCACCCCTCAAATGCCGGTACGGCGCGAAAGCCCGAAAGTGGGGCGCAATGAAACCTGCCCCTGCGGCAGCGGAAAAAAATTCAAGGAATGCTGCGGCAAAGAGCAATTGCTGCATTAGGCGATGGCAAGCGGCGACTTCGAATCCGGCACGCATGCGGGTAATTACCTAAGCCTTACCCACATTATGTATGCGCTGCATGCCATGACGGTCATCAGCGGGTTGCTGACACCGGTCTTCATCGTCACCGCTTTCCTGACCGGCTGGCCGTCGATTATTGCGGTCATGCTCAATTACCTGAAGCGCAGCCGCGTGCGCGGCAGCTATCTCGAATCCCACTTCCGCTGGCAAATCCGCACCTTCTGGTTCGCCCTGCTATGGGTAATCTTCGCTTGGATTTTGGTGCTCACGCTGATCGGCATTCCCATCGCGGCGGCCATCGCCATCCTGACCGGGCTATGGGTGCTGTACCGCATCGCACGCGGTTGGTTGCGGCTTGTAGACCGCCTGGCGATGCCGCAATAAGCTCGTCTTTAAATTTAAAAACCCCAGCGCTGGAAAACGCCCGACGAGCCGCCCTGCTGCAAGGTCAGCGTGTTTCCGGTCAAGTTGTACTGCATCGTGACCACGGATCCCATCTGCTGCTGCGCTCCGCAGGTTGTCGCAGGGGGGAGCGGAACCGAATACAGCACCGTATAGCTAGCGCTAGTCCCGCTGACGCTAAGATTTCCCAGCGTAACGCAATTGGGTTCGATGTTGAAGTATTCGCCGCTGGCGTCGAGGGCAATCATACTGCCCGCCGGGAAGGTCAGCGCATCGTTGCTCGACGTTAAAAACCAGACGCCTACCAGCGTGGCGATAGGGCTGGTGGACTTCTGGAACACGGCCGAGACCCCTGCCGCATTGGTCAGGGTCAGGACATCGTTAGCCAGCGTATAGGAGGCAGAAATCGACGCCCCGGAAGTCGGCCCGCCGGGACAGTAAGCCAAGGCGGCGGAAGAGCCTATGGTCAAGGTCACCTGGTTTCCGCTCACCGCATAGGTGCCGTTGAAGGGGCAAAATCCGGGGTAAGTCCAGGTCCCGTTGGCATCGACCACCAAGGAAAGATTAGCCAGGTCGGAAAGCGACTTCGCCCCGAAGAAGGCCGGGTCGGTGGCCGGGCTTAAGAGCCAGGTTCCCGCCAGCGAAACCGATGGGCTGGAAACTTTCTGATATTTTCCGTTGTTCACCATATCGGCCTGGTCTAGGCCGTAGCCGACATAAAATTCCGCATCGGGGAAACTCGAAAAATCCAGCTTATCGACGATCTGAATGTCATAGCTGCTAGCGAGCACGCCCTGGAAATACGCGGCGGGAAAAGCGCCGCCGCTCCAGTTAGACCAAGCCCCATTGGCCTCTTTGAAAAACCATAAGTTAGCGAGCTTGGCCATCACGTAGATCACGCCCTTGGTGCCGACATCCGCCGGCGCCACCTGGAGCGTAGCGGCCACGGTTTGGCTGGCAAGGGTTCCGCTCATTGTGCCGGTCAGGGTGAAGTTGGCGGCGCTGAAGCGGTTTGCAGGCGCGGTGGAGGAAAAAGGGTTCAACACCGGCGCAGACCCGGCTTCGGCGGCGCACGGCAGTGCCAAGAGCAGGGAAAGCAGGCCTGCGGCCACGATTGTTTTAACGTCCATGCTGTTACTCCCTATCTTAGAGCTTGTCCGTAAATAATTTGCCGCTACGTTGCCGCAAATCCGCGATGGCTGCAAGGCGCGAGGCGCGGCCCATGGTCGTTCCATGGGCGAGCCTCGCAACGCCGCGGACGCGCGGATTCGCGACAACCCTCCGGGCTGGGGGCTATTCGAGCGCATTCCGGTGTCGCAAGCCGCTTGTTGTGAATCACATAACCGCGCGTCTTGCTCCTGGGTCTGCGCTCGAATAGCTCCCAGCGTAGCGCCAAATTATTTACGGACAAGCGCTTATGCCTTGCAAGCCCGGCGCCGAGTAGCCATCCGGCTCGATTACTTGCTTTCCAAGGTGGTAATGCCGTCCCACGGCTCCGGCCAGCCCGCGCTGCGGTAAGTCTCCAAGCGATGCAAGAAGGTGAGCGCCACCGGATCGCCGGGGAAAGCTGCGAGAATGTCGCTCCACAAGGTCTGCGCCAGCGCCCAATCCCCCGCTTGATAAGCGGCAAGGGCAGAAGCGGTGCGGGCCGCCAGCATTTCATCGGGGCACGGGGTAAATATTCGCACTCCGACGTGCTTGCCCTTGACGCGCACCGTATCCACCTGGCGCAAGGCAAGCTGGCCCGCCACGGCCTCGGCCACCGTTTCGGAGAGCAGAATGCCGGTATTGTAGACTTTGTTGACCCCTTCCAGGCGCGACGCGAGGTTCACGGTGTCGCCGATGGCGGTATAGTCGAAACGGTTGTCGCCGCCCATGTTGCCGACGATGCACTCGCCGCGGTGCACGCCGATGCGCATGTGGAGGTCGGGGCCGCCCGCCGCCGCCACTTCCTCGCGCATCGCGGCGATTTTCTCCTGCATCTCGACAGCCGCCTTGACCGCGTGCAAGGACTGCTCGGCGTCGGGGATAGGCGCGCCCCAAAAGGCCATCACCGCGTCGCCGATGAACTTGTCCACGGTGCCGTGATAGCGCAGCACGATTTCCGTCATCTCCGTCAGGTGGCGGTTCAGGATATTCGCCACCTGCTCCGCATCCAGCGCCTCGGAAATGCTGGTGAAACCGGCCAGATCGGTGAACAGTAGGGTCAAATCCCGCCGCTCGCCGCCCAGCTTCAAGAGTTCCGGGTGAGCGATCACCTCCTCCACCACCGCCGGCGCCACGTACATCGAGAAGGCCCGCTTGATCTGGCGCCGCTGGCGCTGCTCCAGGAAGTAAGCGACCCCGCCCTGGGCCAAATAAATCAGCGTCACGGTCAGCAGCGCGCTCGCCGCCGGCAGCCAGATTAGTTTCTGGCTGAACAGGGCGAAATCCCCGCCGCCGATAGCCGCAATCAAGACCAGGCCGGCCACACCGCTTTTCACCGGCTGCCAGCGGCGCATCAGCAACAAGGACAATGCCGCCGTCGCCAGCCACAGCAGCCATTTCCAGGAAGCGGGCGCTGCGCGGATCACAGTGCCGCCGGCCATATCGGCGATCAGGTTGGCGTGGATTTCCACCCCCGGCATCAGCTCGTTGCTCGCGGCCAGGAACGGCGTCTGGAACATATCCGCCTGCGCGCTGCCGACTTCGGTAGTGGCTTTCAGGTTGCGCCCGATCAGCACGATATTGTCCTTGAGGTAATCCTTCCAGTTGGGCGGCAAGTACTTGTCCGGGTCCAGCAATTGGTAGTAGGGAATGTAATTGAAGGTATGGGGGCCGCCCAGGTAGCGGATGCGCATATCCGGCGTGGCGTCGAACTGGGCGACGACGCCCGGATGGGCTTTATCGAGCTGCACCAGCACTTCGCGCCAAAAGGCATCCCGCACCACCGGCACCTTGCGCTGCACGCCGTCCGGGTCGAGCTGCACCGAGGCGAAGCCGGGAACCGCGCCCGCCTCGACAAACGGCTTGTAAGGCTCGACCCGCAGCCATTGCCGCGTCCCGTTGGTTTCGCTGTAGACCAGGTCGGCGGCCAGCACCACGTTGCCGGATTTCCGTATGGCCTGGGCGAAGGCCGCATCTTCCTGCGGCGAGGAGGGTTCGGCGAACACCACGTCGAAGCCGACCGCCGCGACGCCGGCCTCGCGCAGATTATCCAGCAATTTGGCGTGCAGGCTGCGGGGCCAAGGCCATTGCCGCTTGAGTTCGGCGAAAGAAGGCTCGTCGATGCCGACGAGGGTGATCGGCATATCCACCCGGTTCGGCGCGGTGGCGACGACCATCCGGTCGAAGAGTTTCAGTTCCAGGGCCTGCCATGCGCCGGAAAGCCCGATCAGCAACGCCAGCAGCGCCGCCGCCATCCCTGCCCAGGGCAAGCCGAGGCGCTGGATCGCCCCGAGCCAGCGAGCGGGAATAAACTTGCTTAACATAGCTTAGAAGCGATACAGCAACTGCACCGCCAGGATAGGCGCATGGGTCGCGGACGAAGCCTTGTCGGCATGGAGGTTCTCGGCGATGCCCTCCACCGATACGCGCTTGTTGCTGCTCTCCCAATAGCTGCGCAGGCCCAGGTTCCAGCCGGCGTTGAGCAACTGGGTATTGGCCTCGTCGGTATAGCGCCGACTGCGGTAGGTGAGCGACGGCCCGAGCTGCCAGCGCGCCGCGGGCAGCCAGTTGGCGCCGATATTCAGCAAGTGGCGCGGCAGCCAAGGGACGTCGTTGCCCTGGAAAGCACTGTCGGTGTTGTGGCCGCGGTTGTACATATAGCGCAGCGAACCGGACAGCCGGGGATTCAGCACGCGGTTCACGGCGAAACTGGCGGTATCGACGGTCGCCGCCGAAAACTCCGGCGTGGCTTCCCAGAAATCCAGCGCCTGGGTCGAGAGGCGATTGCGGTTGCGCAGGCGCTCCAGGTCTTCCAGGCTGAAGTCGGCCACCAGCGTCCCTTTCGGATCGGGCAGGTTATGCACGTCCTTGTGGTCGAGGAAGCCTTGGACGAAAGTCCGGGCGCTCGCCTCCCACTCGTATTGGATGCGGAAACGCTTGAGTTGGCCACCCAAGGCCACCAGGCGGTCGTCCAAGGGCACGCCGGCGGTATCCACCGCCTCCAAGGTATTCACCCCGGCCGGACGGCGCCATTTCTGCGCCGCCACGCGCAAGGTTTGGCCGGCAACCGGGTTCCAGGCCAATCCTAGCCTCGGGTTCCATTCGTCGATGTCATGGTCGTCGCGCGTCACGACCGAGCCGGGGTTGGTCAAGATACCGATGCCGGTATCGAGATAATCGCGGCTCTCGAAGCGTTTACTCAGCCGCAGATAGGACAAATCGCCCTGGAGCAGCAGGGAGTCGGTCGGCTTGTAGCGGTTGGAGACGTAGGCCTCGCGCGATTCGTGCCGGGTGTCGCGGCGCAGGGCGGTGCGGAACGTGCCGAAGCTGTTTTCGTTGTAATACGGCTTGTCCTGGTAGCCGTATTCCAGCCCCCAGTTCAACTGGTAGGCCGGCGTCACGTCGAAGGTATGGCGCAATTGCCAATCGTGCTGGTCGGTCTTGGTATTGTAGGAATTGATCTTTCCTGTCGTGCCGATATTGCCGCCGAAAATCGTATTGATCGTATTAACGAAATTCGCGTCGGACACGCCGCCGTCGAGTTGAATATTATCCTCGCCCTGCCCCACCTTAAACCAGGCTTGCGAGGTGGGCGAAAATTTGTAATTCGCGCCGACGTCGAGGCGGCGGCTGTCGTAGCGTAGCGAGTCGTCCGGCAGGCTGGCGGACGGGTTGTTGATGTGGCTGTCGATCAAGGCCGTGTTGTTGAACAGGAACAAGCCCAGTTCGTGGCTGGGCTTCGCCCCCAGGCCGACGGCCAGGTTGTCGCCAGTGGCGCCCAGCGCCGTTTCGGCCGGGCTGGCGCGGAAGCGGTCGGCGCTCAGGTAATAGGCGAAGGGCAGCGCGCTGACGCTGTAGCCGTTGAGCACCGCCGACGCATTGTTCTCGTGCAAATCCTGATCCACCAGCCGCCCGCCGACCGTGGCGTAATGGCCGGGGCTGGCGACCAGGGAATTGAAGCGGTTGGAGGCGCCGAACACGGTCGGGTCGGCGAGGAAACCCTTGAACAGCTCGGAGTTCTTGTTGAAGCTACCGCTGTAACGGTCGGCGAGGAACAAATGGCTGCCGGCCCAGTAGGGCGTGGCGGCATTGTAGGCGTAGGCCTGCGCCCATTCCTCCAGGCCGAACTGGGCCAGCGAGGCGCCGACGTTGGCGTTACCCTTTTGGTTGTTGAGCAACTGGTTCAGCGACTTCAGGTAGGGCATCAGTTCCGAGGCGCGGCGGGCGGAGTCCACGGCTTGCCCGAGTTCCATGCGGTCGGCGGCGACCAGGCTCAGCATCATGTGCGGCAGCGGGTCCTTGGGGTCGAATTCGGCGGCGCGGCGGAACATTTCCTCGGCCCGCACGTGGTTGCCCAGTTGGTAGTAGGCCACCCCGGTATACAAGGCGCCCCGCGCATAGCGCGGCTCCAGCACCCCCGCCTTGAGGAAGGATTCCAGCGCGGCATCGGGATTGCCGCGCTTCAATTGCAGGATGCCGAGACCGGTCAGCGCGACGTAGTCGTCGGGCTGCTGCGCCAGCGCTTCCTTGAACTCCTTCTCGGCGGCGTCGAACTCGTTGGCAAAGGATTCCAGCGTCGCCAATTCGCCCCGGTAGCCCGCTCCGGCGGGGTTGAGGGCTATCGCCCGGCCCAAGTCCTTGCGTCCTTGCCTGACGTCCTCACGCTCGGACTGGATGCGGCCGACGCCGAACCAGGCTTCGGCGTTCTTCGGCTCGCTCGCCAAGACCCGGTCGAACGCCGCGCGCGCCTTCACCGCGTCGCCGTTGAAGCGGGCCAGGTCGCCTTCCGCCAAAATCAATTCCACGTCTTGCGGATGCTGGGCGCGGGCCGCCGCGAGAACCTGCCCGGCCATTCCAGCCTGGTCGTCGATTATGTAGGCGCGGGCCAGCAAGGCCGCCGCCGAGGGCGTGGCGGCGTGGGGTTTGAGCAACGCGATGGCGTCCGGCACCCGTCCGAGGAAGAGATACATATCGGCCAGCAGCACCGCCGCCGAGACATCGCCTTGCTTGGCGCGGGGTTCGAGGATGCCGAGCGCGTCGCCGTAGCGGCCGGCTTCGATCGCGTCG
>JAIOJO010000574.1 GCA_019911985.1 Sulfuricellaceae bacterium
AGCGCGTGCAAGTGGTAGAAGTGCATTACATGGTCGTGCACAAACTGCGCCGCGATCATCAGGTTGCGGATCAACTGGGCGTTGGGCGGAATCTTGTAGTCGAGCGCGTTTTCCACCGCGCGCACCGAGGCGATGCCGTGCACCAGCGTGCACACGCCGCAGATGCGCTGCGCAAAGGCCCAGGCGTCGCGCGGGTCGCGGCCGCGCAGGATGATCTCAAGGCCGCGCACCATGGTGCCGGCGCTGGAAGCGCGGGTGATTTCGCCGCTATCGTTGGTTTCCGCCTCGATACGCAGATGGCCTTCGATGCGGGTGATGGGGTCTACGACGATGCGCTGGCTCATGCTGCTTCATCCTGTTTAAGGTATTCGGCCACCAGTTCGGTAAGGCCGATCATCTTGGTGTCCATCTTGTAGTGCTCCAGCCCTTCCTCTATTACGTTGCGGCAATTGGCGCAGGCGGTGACCATCGTGCTTGCTCCGCTACCCTCGATCTGGCGTTTCTTGATTTTGAACGCCTTGAAGCGCAATTCATCGGCGCGGGGATTGGCCGAGACGCCGCCGCCACCGCCGCAACACCAGTTATACATGCCGGGGTCTTCCATTTCGCGGAAATCGCTGGCGACCATGCCGAGCAAAGTGCGCGGCTCGGCCACGATTCCGCCGCGGCGCACGATTTGGCAAGGGTCGTGCAGCGTCAGCGCCTCGCCCGTTTTGCCCTCGGTCCTGAGCCGTCCGTCCCGGCGCAACTGGTCGAGCAGTTCCAGCACGTGCACCACTTCGAAGCGGTATGGCCGGCCGATCAGGTTCGGGCCGTCCCAGCGCAGCGCGGTGAAGGCGTGGCCGCATTCCGGGCTGACGACGTATTTCACGCCGAGTTTTTCCGCCGCATCGACCACCCGGGAGACGATTTGCCGGGCGATATCGGAAACGCCGATCTGGATGCCGCTGTTGGTCGCCTCGAAAGCCTCGCTGGAAACCGTCCAGCTAATACCCGCCTGCCTGAAGATGCGCGCCAGGGAGCCGAGATATTCCGGGTAGCCCATGATCTCCATCGAGGACATGATCACCAGGTAATCCGCCCCGGCCTTGTCGAGCGGAATCTCGATGCCGGTTTCCTCCTCCTGTCCGCGCACCTGGGCCAGGAAGGTCTTCGGCTTGATGCCCATAGGGCTGCCCAGTTCTATGGATTTGCGGGTCGCGTCGATCAGCCCCGGCGGCGCATGCCCGGACGCCGCCATGCCTTCGCGCATCTTGCGGATCATGTAGGTGAGGTCGTTTCCCACCGGGCAGGCCACGGTGCAGCGGCCGCACAGCGTGCAACTGTCGTACACCAGCGGGCTCCATTCCTCCAGCTCCGCGTCGCCGACGGTCTTGCCCAGCCCCAGCAGGGAAGCCAGCTTGCCGAGCAGGGTGTATTCCCGCTTCCACAGCCTGCGCAAGGGTTCCAGCTTGTGGATCGGGGTGTATTTCGGATCGCCGGTTTCGGTGTAGAACAGGCAGGCGTCGGCGCACAGCCCGCAGCGCACGCAACTGCTGAAAAAACTGGCGATGGGTGCGTCCATCGCTTCCCGAAAGGCGTTCAGCCCGCGCTCCAGCGTCGCTGTCATAGTCTGGCTCCCTTATGTCCCAGCGCATCGCCGTTGTACCAGCGGGATACGAACAGCGACATGGAATGGACGAGTTTGGTGAAGGGCATGAACACCAGCAACAGCTCCACGCTCAGAATGTGCAGCGCCAGCATCCGGGTGTAGGGCAGCAGCAGGTGGTGGAAGGCCAGGTAGCCGCTCAGCAGCGGCGCCAGCGTGAGCGCCCAGGAAGCATAGTCGCCGAAGGTGGAGAGGAATCGCTTCACCGGGTGGTACAGCCGGTAGGCGAGTATCAGCAGCAGCGCCAGGATGGCGATGAGGGAAACGCCGTCCACCAGTTGGCTCGGCAGCGCCGGCCAGCCCAGGCCCACGGTATGGCGGAATAGCTGGATGTGAGGCGCAAAGAACAGCAGCGCGACGAAAAAGCCGAGATGGAAGGTGTAACCCATGAGGTAGGTCGGGAGCGTCCTTTTCAGCAGCACGCGCTTGGGCAGGGATCGGCTGAGGATGGTTTTCCAGCCGGCCGCGGCGTTTCCCGGGCGCGCTACGGACAAGTCTTTCTTGCGCCCCAGGCTGAATATTTCGAACAGCCTGAGCAGCATTCCGCCGATGAAAATCGCCAGGCCGATCTGCAGGCCCGGGCCGCGAACCCATAGCAGCAAGTCCATGTCGCTCATTCATTTCTCCAGATCGTTCACCGTCACGGTCTGGTGCCCGGATATGGCATCGGCCTTGACGTGGCGGTTGTGAATGGCGATGGCCGCGCCTCCGGCGATTCCCGCCGCCGCGGCGATAGCGGCAGCCCTGCCGACTGGGGTGATCGGTGTGGACAAAGGCTGGTAGAAACTGCCGGCATCCCAGAAATCGGGCTCCGAGCACCCCAGGCAGCCATGGCCGGATTCGATCGGGAAACTGGTGCCCTGGTTCCACTTGGTGGTGGCGCAGGAGTTGAAGGTGGTCGGCCCCTTGCAGCCCAGTTCGTACAGGCACCAGCCGTTGCGGGCGCCCTCGTCGTCGAAGGTTTTGGCGAACTTGCCCTGGTCGTAGAAGGGGCGGCGATAACAGCGGTCGTGGATGGATTCGCCGTAAAACGCCTTGGGACGTCCCAGCTCATCGAGTTCGGGCAGCGCGCCGAAAGTCAGGTAATACGCCAGCACGCCGGTGATGACCACCGGAATGGGCGGACAGCCGGACACGTTGACGATGGGCTTGTCCTTGATGATGTCCGACACCGCCACCGCGCCGGTGGGATTGGGCTGTGCATGGGGAATGCCGCCGAAAGCCGCGCAGGTGCCGACCGCCACGATGGCCGCCGCGCCCTGGGCGGCTTCCCGCAGCATGTCGAGATTGCTCATGCCGGCGATGGTGGAATAGGCGCCGCCGTTCTTGAGCGGAATCGAACCGTCCACCACCAGCAGGTATTGGCCGAAAAATCTCTTCATCGCGGTGCTGCGCGCCGCTTCCGCCGCTTCGCCCGACGCCGCCTGCAGGGTGTGATGGTAATCGAGGGAAATGGCGTCGAAGATCAGGGATTCCAGAGTGGGATCGTGCGAGCGGGTGAGAGACTCGGTGCAGCCGGTGCATTCCTGGAACGAGAGCCAAATCACGGATGGCCGCAGCGCCTTGTCCAGCGCGGCGGCGATGGCCGGAACCATGC
>JAIOJO010000575.1 GCA_019911985.1 Sulfuricellaceae bacterium
GCGTTGCACGGGTGCGTTGCGGCGGTTCGTGCTCCGCCCATTTCATCGAAAACGCCAGCGTCGAAACCGGCGGCAGTATTTTGGTCGACGAGTTTGTCATGCAAAGCGATCTGGCCGCCGTCAACCAAATCCTGGTGGGTAAACCGGGCTCGGGTAAGGGGCGCATCATCGGCGGCCAGGTTGCGGCCACCCTGTTGGTTCAAACCGCCGTTATCGGCTCTTTGGCGGGCGTCAAAACCCGGATCATGGTCGGCATGAATCCCTTCCTCCACGAGAAACTGAGGAATGCGGCAAAACACCTGGAAGCGGAAGGCGGGGAATTGGCGGAAGTGGACAAGCTGCTAAGCTTTATAGCCGGTCATCCCGGCCGGCTTTCGCCGGAGGTTTGCGACAAGGCTAGAAATACCCGGCAAGCGCTAGTGCAGAAAATCCAACTGGCGCTGGAAGAGAAAAGCGAGCTTAGCCTGCAGGTCGAGCTGGCCGCGGAGGCCAAGGTGGTGGTGGAAAAAACCGTGTTCAACAATGTCCAGATCGAGATCGGCGGCCAAATCCATTGGGTGGAACTGGGCCGCAATAGCGGCACTTTCTTTCTCGCGGAAGAGGGCATTGAGTTCCAGTAACTTTTTTCCCGGTTCGGCAAACGCCGTTGCCTGCAGTATGATTCCGATTAATCCATTTCTCAGCGAGTTGTAGCGTGACCGTGATTAAACAGGAAGACCTCATCGCCAGCGTGGCTGATGCGCTGCAATACATCTCCTACTATCATCCCCTCGACTACATCCGGGCTTTGGGCGCGGCCTACGAGCGCGAGACAGCGCCCGCCGCCAAGGACGCTATCGCCCAGATTTTGACGAACTCCCGGATGTGCGCGCTAGGCCACCGTCCGATCTGCCAGGATACCGGCATCGTGGTGGCTTTCGTCAAGGTGGGCATGGCGGTGCGTTGGGAAGCCGGCCTGAGCGTGGAGGCGATGATTAACGAAGGCGTGCGGCGCGCCTATACTGACTTTGATAATCCCTTGCGCGCCTCTATCGTGGCCGACCCGGCGGGAAAACGCACGAATACCCGCGACAATACCCCGGCGGTCATCCATTATGAAATCGTTCCCGGCGACCGGGTGGAGATTACCTTGGCGGCCAAGGGCGGGGGTTCGGAAAACAAGGCGAAGCTGGCCATGCTCAATCCCGCGGACAGTATTGCGGATTGGGTGGTGCAGGCTGTGCCGACGCTGGGGGCAGGTTGGTGTCCGCCGGGCATCCTCGGCATCGGCATCGGCGGGACAGCGGAAAAAGCCATGCTCCTGGCCAAGGAGTCCTTGATGGAACCGGTGGACATGCACGAATTGCAGGCGCGGGGCGCTCGCAATCGGCTGGAGGAATTGCGCTTGGAGTTGTACCGGCGCGTCAACGCCCTCGGCATCGGCGCCCAGGGTTTGGGCGGGATGACGACGGTGCTCGACGTGAAAATCCGCGATTATCCTACTCACGCCGCTTCCTTGCCGGTGGCCTTGATTCCCAACTGCGCCGCGACCCGGCATATTCACTTCAGCCTGGACGGTTCCGGCCCCGCTGTGCCGACACCGCCGCGCATAGAGGACTGGCCGAAAATCGATTGGAAGCCCGCACCCGATGCGCGGCGTGTCGACCTGGAGTTGGTGACCAAGGCGGATGTCGCGCTATGGCGCCCAGGCGAAACCTTGTTGCTCTCGGGCAAGCTGCTCACCGGGCGCGACGCGGCCCACCAGCGTATCGCCGATTTATTCGCGAGGGGTGAAGGCTTGCCCGAGGGCGTGGATTTCACCAAGCGCTTCATCTATTACGTGGGCCCGGTAAGCCCGGTGCGCGGCGAGGTGGTGGGTCCGGCCGGCCCCACCACGGCGACCCGGATGGACCAATATACCGAGATGATGCTGGAAAAAACCGGCTTGATCGGCATGATAGGCAAGGCCGAGCGCGGTCCGTCCGCGATCGCCGCGATTAAGGCGCACCGGGCGGTGTATTTGGTGGCGGTAGGCGGGGCCGCTTACCTGGTGGCCAAGGCCATCAAGTCGGCTAAAGTGCTTGCTTTTCCCGAGTTGGGCATGGAGGCCGTTTACGAATTCGTCGTGGAGGATATGCCGGTGACGGTGGCGGTGGACTCCCAGGGGGTTTCGGTACACGACAGCGGGCCGCGCGAATGGCGCATAAAAACCGGCAAAACTCCGTTAGCCGGGGCTTAGTTCGGATGGGCACGCCACATTTGTTTGCAAATTGTTCACAGTTTCGACACACATTGCCCGGATAATTCTGCTTTAATTCAATCAACCGGAGCGCGATTATTCCTCCCCCGATGACAGCGTTCCGGTTGTTTTGGATTTTTTCTGACCATGCCCCCCGGCGTGGCAAAATAGATCCCCCTGCCGAAATATCGGCGACCGGTGCGGGTACTCCTCCCTCTCGTACCGGTTTTTTTTTGCTCACCGCCGCCGTGGTTTCGTTCTTTTATTGAGCATTCCATAAGGACAGGATATTGGCTCCCTTGACTCCAGTGCTGGAAACCCGGCTCGAATTGCCGACGCAAAGCGTGTTTTATCGGCTCTACCGGCCACACGCACCTTCGGGCAGGCGCTTGTTGCTGCTCCATGGCGGCGGGGTGGCGGGCGCACTGACATGGGAGGGTATTTTGCCGCATCTGCGGCATTGGCCGGAAATTGTCGTACCCGATCTGCGCGGCAGCGGCGACACCTATTATCCCGACGGGCTGGATCATCCGTTCGAAGCCGAGGACGTCGTGGATGATCTGGCGGCTTTGCGGCAACACCTCGGCTGGCATGCGTTCGACCTTGGCGGCTATTCTTACGGCGGCTTGATCGCCATGCTGCTGAAAACGCGCTTGGGCGCGGACGTGGAAAAGACTTATTTGTTCGAACCGGCGTTGCTCGGACGGATCAAGCAGGAGGACGGCATGGCCAGCCGGGAGCGTATGCTCTTGGCCGCGCACCTGTTGCGCCAGGAAACGCAAGCCGGGCTGGATGTGTTTTTGGATGTCGTCGCGCCCGGCCGCACGCGCGGTTCGAAAAACGAGGCGCTGGTGCGCAGCCGCTTGTCCCAACGGCCAGCCGGATTGGCCTATGCCGTGGAATGCGTCTCTCATGCCGGCGCCGGCATCGACCGCGATGAGTTGGTGGCGCGGCAAGCCGATGTCAGCAGTTTCATCGGCGGGCGCTCCTCTCCCGAGCTTGACCGTCTTTGCCGCCGGATCGCCGCCGGACGGAGCGATTGGAGTTGCCATTTGATTGCGGGCGCCGACCATGCCTTGCCGTTTCAGAAACCGGAGCAAATCGGGCGGATCATGAACGAAGAGATGGAGCGCTACCTGACGCGAACTTGACGCGGTAAGGCCGAGCGTTTACGCGGGCGCGGTGGGACGTGCTTCTGCCGATTCGCTGCAGCAAGCTTCATTTCTGAGGCCGTTCAACGGAGAGCCGGGGCATCGGCGCGGCGTTCGATAAACAGGCTATTGCCGGCTATTTTTTTAGCTTGTTTTTTCGCTTCGGCGGCGGCGGTGGCGATTTGATGATGGCTTTCGTAGTGGCCGGGCTCAACAGTGACCGCGCCGAGGGATAGGCTGATGAGCGGGTGAAAGCGCCGTTCTCCCTGGCGGTCTTCGCAATAATAGCCGCCTTGCGCCGCGTCCTCCCCCGAGTAGATTTCCAGGGCCGTTTGCGCGAAGGCTTCCAGCGCCGCGCGGCAGCGTTGCTCCCAGTCCTCGCTGCGAAACAGGACGATGAAGTCGTCGCCGCCGATATGGCCGATAAAATCCAGGCCGGGGTCGCATTGCTGCTGAAGAATGCGGCCCGTCAGCTTGATGATATCGTCGCCCTTGTTGTAACCGTAAACGTCGTTGAACGGTTTGAAGTGATCGAGGTCGCAATAGCACGCGATGAAAGGGTGTTTTTGCTCGATCAGCAGGTCGATTTGCTCGTTGATCGGGACATTGCCCGGTAGCAGGGTCAAGGGGTTGGCGTAGCGGGCGGCGCTGATTTGCAGTTGGGTCAATTCGCGCATCAAGTCCTGGCCGGTGCCGATGCCGATGTAGTGGTCATCCTCGGTGACGATGAAGCCGTTGGAGAAATGGCGGGGATCGATGTGGGCGATGATATGGCTGAGTTCCTGGATGCTGATGCCTTTATCGACGACCAGGGGGTCTGCGTCCATGAAGTCGGCGCAGTGTTTCTTGCTGTTCAGCTCCAAGGCGAAAGGACGCGCTAGTTTTTCCAGCAACTTGTAGCGGTTGACCATGCCTACTGGTTTGCTGTTATTCACCACCGGGAGCGTTTGCACGTCGCTATTCCGCAAAAAAATTTCGTAGACATGCCCTACGCTGGTGTGGGGAGCGACGGGCGGCACGCTGCGCAGCAAGTTGACGGAGAGGATGTTTTTGTGGCCGAAGGACGCGCTCGATGCAGCCGCCTTCTCGCCCTTTTCGAGCGTGGCGACGACCTCGTCCGGCAAGGCCCGAACCGGATTCATCTGCGGCCGGGAAATGAAATAACCCTGCCCCATGGAGATACCCAATTCCCGGATTTTCAGAAATTCCGCATCGGTTTCGATTCCCTCGGCGATGACCTGGCAACCCGATTCCGTGGCGATGGACTGAATCGAGCGGATAAATTGCTGCTTTAAGCTATCGTTCTGAATACCCTGGACGAAATGCATGTCGATTTTGACGAAGGAGGGGCGCAATTCAGACCATAGGCGCAGGCTGGAGAAGCCTTCGGCCAAATCGTCGATGGCGATTTTGAATCCCATGTCCTGATAATGTTTGGCGGCCTCGCGCAGCACCCCGTAGTCGTAGAACGGCTGGTTTTCGGTCAGCTCGATAATCACGCGGTCCGGCGGGATACCCAACTGTTGGATATAGCTCAAGGTTTCGCCATGCCGCACATGGCGCCGAACCAGGGACTCGGGGCTGACATTGAGGAACAGCTTGCCCTCGAGGTTCAGGCGGGCAAAACTTTCGAGCACAACTTGGCGGCAAAGGTGCTCGATAGCCACCGACAAATCGTGGAGTTCGGCGGCGCGCAGCAGGTTGACCGGCGAATGCAAGGGGCAATCGGAGGGGCCGCGAATCAGTCCCTCATAGCCGACTATTTTCCCGTTGCTCATGTTGATGATGGGTTGAAATAGCGCCGTCAGCAAACGTTTGTCGAGAATATCGGTCAAGCGGTCGTACATCTCGCCGTATTCGGTGAACGCGGTGCTGCGGGATAGGCTTTTCGTGCGCAAACTAAAGGGCCGGAGGTATTTTTCTCCCTTGGCGGAAGCCGGCATGCCATAGGCATCGAAACCGGACGGCGGGAGCGCCGGGCTTAAGCTGGTTTGTGCATCGAGGCTGTCTGCTGGACTACTCATGTGAGTCCTTCCCTAGTATCTGTAACAATAAGAAGCTGTTTTAGAAAATCCTCAATCCTCCACCCGCAAGGGGTAGGCCGTGGTTGTAAAACCGATAAATCGGCAACAACCGCGCTCCGGGCCGGTGGCAGGCGAGTCCCAGGGTTTTGTTGCGGGCCGCTTGTCTTGGAATAACCAAACTGCGTGACCCTTGTGCCCTTTAGGGTGCGCGTCGTGTCCTGAAACCGGCTTGCCACCGGTGCGGGTTCGGGATTTTCTAAAACAGTTTCCGAGGCGACAATGTAGCCGCTAATTGTTACAAGATTGTGATTTTAAATGGGATTGTTTTTTCCGCTGGCGCGGGGCCGCCGCAAACGGCGCGGGGTGGCGGCGCCAAGACTGAATTTCATTGTCGTTCAGATGGCTAGAGACGATAATTCGGTTTTAATTCCATCCGAAGCGCTCATGAAGACGATAGTTATCGATGGCGAAAGCCAGTTGGTCGGCGAGCATTTCGCCGTGATTTACGTGCCCGGGAAGAAGCGCGAACGTTTCCCGGAAAACTGCGTGCAAGTGATGGCCAGCGAGGAGGCCGCGCTGAGCGGCGGCAATGCCGAAAAAAACTTGTATGCGGCAAAAGTGGTCGGCCCTTCGCGCTCATCGGAAGGTTTCCGGCTCTTTCATCTGCTGCGCTGGCTGGATTGACTTCCGGCGTCCGGCGTCAGATTTCCAGCAATAGCCGCGCCGGGTCTTCCAGCTCGTCCTTGATCGCCACCAGGAATTGCACCGCGTCGCGCCCGTCCACCAAGCGGTGATCGTAGGAGAGCGCCAAGTACATCATCGGGCGGATCACCACTTGACCGTTTTCCGCGATGGGCCGCTCCTTGATGGCGTGCATGCCGAGAATGGCGCTTTGCGGCGGGTTGATGATCGGGGTCGAGAGCAGCGAGCCGAAAATGCCGCCGTTGGTGATGGTAAAGGTTCCGCCGCTGAGTTCCTCTATCGACAGCTTGCCGTCCTTCGCCTTGCGGGCGAAATCGGCGATGCCGCGCTCAATATCGGCGAAGGAAAGCTGGTCGGCATTGCGCAGCACCGGGACCACCAGCCCCCGCTCCGTACCGACGGCGATGCCGATGTCGAAGTAGCCGTGGTAGACGATATCGCCACCCTCCACCGAGGCGTTGACGACGGGGAATTTTTTCAGCGCGGTGCTCGCCGCCTTGACGAAAAACGACATAAAGCCGAGTTTGATGCCGAATTCCTGATCGAACTTGTCTTTGTAGCGCTGGCGCAATTCGATGACCGGCTGCATGTTGACTTCGTTGAACGTGGTCAAAATGGCCGCCGTGCGCTGGGCTTCCACCAGGCGTTCCGCCACCCGCGCGCGCAGGCGGGTCATCGGCACGCGTTGCGCGGGACGTCCGTCCGCGGCGAAGACAGC
>JAIOJO010000576.1 GCA_019911985.1 Sulfuricellaceae bacterium
TCCCCAGCCACATTCCCGCCTGATAGTGGTCGACATTGAGTTTATCCCGAATATGCTCGCCTAAGCGCCGCGCAGGATCGGCCTCGTAAGCCGCGAAGGCCTTATCCATCTGCTCGGGATAAATATGCACCAGCACCGGCAGCCCGATATTGTGCAACAGCCCGGCCATATACACGCTATCCCCATTGGGCCGCAGGCCCTCTTCGACATAGGGATTGAGTTCGTTGCTCATTAGCGCCGTCATGACGGCGGAAGCCCAGTAGCGGTCCGACTGGAAATGCGGGCAACGTTCCGTCCTGAACACCCCCGACAAGGCTAGGCCGACGGCGATGCTCCTTACTGTGACCAGGCCCAAAACGGAAATCGCATAGGGGAGGGAATGAACCCGGCCTTGTTGGCCGAAAAAAGCCGAATTCGCCAAGCCCAGCAGGCGCGCCGAAATCGTGGGCGATTCGCCGAGCGTTTTTGCCAAGGCGTGCTGGGCAAGCTCGGGATCTTGGCAGGCGGTCAAAATACGCTGGATGTCGGGCGATAAGGTGGGGAGTTCTTTTTGTTTCTGGATTTCCTGTCGCGCGAGATCGATAGACATAATGATGGGTTTCCATGGGCTCGTGTTTTGCAAGGCCGGCATTTCGGCGCGAAGCGGCAAAGCTCCGCTTTTCGCCGTCGATTGACGATTATATTACATTGTAATAATTGGCAAGGTAAGACGATGTTTGAATAAATTCCGAGGTTGTGTTGGAGGTGTTTTCGCCCGGGGAAGCTCCGCCTGGGTCGGTGCGCGTTCCGGCTGTCCTTCCGCGCCGGCAGAGTTGCGCTAGCCGTTTCCCGGATCGGGATTCCTGCCTGGAAAAAGCCGCATCAATGAGCGGGCGCTTCTTTTTCGGGGGGCGGCGGATGCCAGCCCCGCCGCCATTCGTCCAGCGGCAGAATAAAGGGCGGCTGGCCGTTGTCGAGGAACCAGGAGTCCACGGCATAGCTTACTCCGCTGGCGCGTTCGCGGATTACCGCCGTGGTATGGGGCCAGCCGAATAAAAACCAGCCGCGGGTCGCCCTGTCTTCCACCGTATGCCAGCGCAGCAGGCCGTCATGGACGAACAGGCGCAGATAGGTGGTCGTGTTGGTGGATTCGTCGATGCAATCCATTTCGTTGGAGCCATCGTCGGGGTCGGCATTCTGCCCTTTGTCGTGGGCGGTATCGGTGAGGGGGCCGACCAGTTGTTCCATGCGCGCCACCGCCAGCGCAATGATCTTGCGCTCGCCCGCCGCGTCGGACGGCGGCGGCTGGAACAAGGCCTTAACGCTTTGCCATTGCGGCGGGCTTAAACCGATGACGGCCAGTTCCTTGCAGGTGTTGTTGTAGCAAACGGAAAAGCGGCCGGGCGTGGGGTCGGCGATGACGTCGGCGCGGATCGGGACTTCGGCATGGCCGGTCGAACTGCCTAGCAGCGTTGCCAGCAGTGCGGCGGATAAAACTTTCTTAATGTTTGCCGGTGCTACCAAATCCGCCCTCCCCGCGATGGCTGGCGGGAAATTCGTCCACTACATTGAAACCCACTTGCAGTACCGGAACCACGACCAATTGCGCGATACGCTCCAAGGGGTTGAGGATGAACGGCGTTTTGCCGCGATTCCAGCAAGAGACGAAAATCTGGCCTTGGTAGTCGGAATCGATCAGCCCCACCAAATTGCCCAGCACGATGCCGTGCTTGTGGCCCAATCCCGAGCGCGGCAGGATCATCGCCGCCAAGCCGGGATCGTCCAAGTGGATCGCCACGCCGGTAGGGATCAGTTCGGTTGCGCCGGGATGTAAGGTCAGCACGTGTTCGGTGCAGGCGCGCAAGTCCAGGCCGGCCGAGCCGGGCGTGGCATAGGCTGGCATGCAATGCGCCAGGCGGGGGTCGAGTATCTTGATGTCTATGGTGGGCATGATTCAGTTCTTAAGGGTTTTTCGGGTTTGTGCTGAGGTCGTACAATTTTGCCATATGGGCGATCAACTGGCGCGCCAACTGGATTTTCGGCCCGCGCGGCAAGGGGTGGGCGCCCTCGTCGTCGAACAGGGTTAATTCGGAAATGTCGTTGTTTATGGCGTCCTGCACCAGATTGCCTGCCAGCAGCGGCAAGTTTTTACGGTGGCGCTTCATTTCGGCGAACTCGAACAAGCTCTCGCTCTCCGCCGCGAAGCCCACGCAAAACGGCGGCTTGGGCAGGTTCACCACATTCGCCAGGATGTCGGGATTGGGCGCCAGCTCCAAGGTCAGGATATGCGCGTCTTTCTTGATTTTATGCTCGCTCGGGTTGAGCACGTAATAATCGGCCACGGCGGCGACACCGATGAAAATGTCCATTTCGCTCACCGCCTCTTGCACCGCGCCCAGCATTTCCTGGGCGCTGGTCACCTTGATTAGCTTGGCGGAGGCGGGGGGCTTGAGGCAAGACGGGCCGCTAATCAAGGTCACCTCGGCGCCGGCCTCCAGCGCGGCACGTGCCACGGCATAGCCCATTTTTCCGGAACTCAGGTTGGTGATGCCGCGCACCGCGTCGATCACCTCGAAGGTCGGCCCGGCCGTGACCAGCACTTTTCGCCCGGACAGCCGCTTGGGCTGGAAGAACCCCTCGATGTCGAACAGCAATTCCTCCGGCTCCAGCATCCGCCCCATGCCTTCCTCGCCGCAGGCTTGCTCGCCGCTGCCGGGGCCGAAAATGCCCACGCCGTCGCGCTTCAGTTGCGACACGTTGCGCCGGGTGGCGGGGTGTTCCCACATCTGCCGGTTCATCGCCGGCGCTACCATGAGCGGGCAGGCCCGCGCCAGGCAAAGCGTGGAAAGCAGATCGTCGGCGTTGCCGTGGGCCAGCTTGGCGAGAAAATCGGCGCTGGCGGGCGCCACCACCACGGCGCTGGCGTCACGGGTGAAGTCGATGTGGGCCATGCCGTTGTCGAGGCGGTTGTCCCACAAGTCGCTAAACACCGGGCGGCCGGTCAAGGCCTGGAAGGTCAGCGGCGAGACGAAGCGGGTGGCGGACTCGGTCATCACCACTTGCACCTCGATGCCGCGCTTCATCATCAAGCGCGCCAATTCCGCTGCCTTATAGGCGGCGATGCCGCCGCTCACGCCCAGTACGATGCGTTTTTTTGCCAAGTCGGTCATAATGTTCCGCAGGATGTAATGCAAAAACCGATTCTAACAAGTTCACTCCGTAACCGACACCCTGGGATTCATAGCGATGGCCGACCAAAGTATGGTGTACCGCCTTTTCAGCCTATTCGGTTGGGACAGCATCCCCAGTTTGCTGCTGCTGAGCCTGATGTCGGCGCTGCTCTCTTTCCGCTTCTTGCCCGCCGAACGCAAGGACGTCAAAAACTCTTTGTTGTTCATCGTTTTTAGCCTGGCCGGCCTGTTGGCCAGCGAGGCGCTGCGCCTGCTGGGCCTCACCGGGGTGGCGAGTGCGCTGCACGAAGTCTTCCTGATTATCCAAGGCATCGCGATTATCCGCTTGTGGGGCATTTTCGTGTTCCGCCTGCTGCTGCCCTTGGTGCACCTGTCCCCGCCGCGTATCGTCGACGATTTGCTCACCTTCGCCGCCTATCTCGTCTGGGGCATGGTGCGGCTGCGCTACGCCGGCATGGACTTGTCCGGCATCGTCACCACGTCCGCCGTGGTGACCGCCGTCGTCGCCTTCTCGATGCAGGATACCTTGGGCAACATTCTCGGAGGCATCGCGCTGCAACTCGATAAATCGGTGCAAGTGGGCGACTGGATCAAGGCCGACGACGTGGTCGGCCGCGTGGTGGATATCCGCTGGCGTTCGACGGTGGTGGAAACGCGCAATTGGGAAACGGTGGTCATCCCCAACAGCCACTTGATGAAAAACAAATTCAGCGTGCTCGGCCGCCGCAGCGGAGAGCCGGTGCAGTTACGGCGCTGGATATGGTTCAACGTGGATTTCAAGGAAATGCCCGCACGCGTCATCCGTACCGCGGAAGAGGCTGTGCGCGGCGTAGCGATCCCCTGCATGGCGCAAACACCGGCGCCCAATTGCGTGCTGATGGATTTCGAGAAAAACTACGGACACTACGCGCTGCGCTACTGGTTGACCGACCTCGCCGTCGACGATCCCACCGATACGGCGGTGCGCCTCCACTTATTCGCCGCTTTGCAGCGCAAGGGCATACGCTTGGCTTTCCCCGAGGAGGGTCGGCATATCATCAAGGAAAGTGAAAAACACGAACAAGTCGTCCGGCAACGCGACCTCGCCCACCGGCTGTCCGCGCTAAAAAAGGTGGAGCTGTTTGCCGGCCTGAACAGCGAAGAGCTGCAAACCGTGGCAGAACGGCTGGTCTACGCCCCCTTCGCCAAGGGCGACGTGCTCACCCGCCAGGGCGCCGTGGCACATTGGCTGTATATCCTGACGGGCGGCGAGGTGGAGGTGATCGTGGAAACGCCGGGGCAGGGGCGGCGCCCCCTCAGCACTCTGCAAGCCGGCAGTTTTTTCGGCGAAATGGGCTTGCTGACAGGCGACCCGAGATCGTCCACCGTGGTTGCCCTCAACGACGTGGAATGCTACCGCCTGGACAAGGGTTCGGTGCAGGACATCTTGCTGTCGCGCCCGGCCATGGCGGAGGAATTCAGCCGCATATTAGCGGAGCGCCGCGTGGAGCTGGATAGCCTGTTGCAGGATATCGACGCCGCCTCCCGCGAACGGCGCCTGGAAGACCATCACAGTGACATCTTGCGCAAAATCCGCCAATTTTTCAGCTTGAGCGCTTAGGCCATGGCGATCACCGATTGGCCGGAAGGCGAGCGCCCCCGTGAAAAACTACTCCAGCGAGGCGCCGCCAGCCTATCCGACGCCGAACTCCTGGCGATCTTCCTGCGTACCGGAGTGGCCGGACTCAGCGCCGTGGATCTGGCGCGAACGCTGCTCCAGCACTTCGGCAACCTGACCGCTTTGTTCGCTTCCGACCTCAAGCAGTTTGGCGCCATGCACGGCATGGGGCCGGCCAAGTACGTGCAGTTGCAGGCAGTGCTGGAAATGGCGCGGCGCGCGCTGGGCGAGGAAATCCGCAGCGGCGATGCGATGGCTTCGCCGGCGGCGGTGCGCGATTACCTCCGGCTGCAATTGCAAGGCTTGCGCCACGAAGTGTTTATCGGCGTTTTCCTCGATGCGCAGAACCGGGTAATCGGCGTGGAAGAGCTCTTTCGCGGCACCCTCACGCAGACTAGCGTGTACCCGCGGGAAGTGGTGAAGCGCGCGCTGCATCACAATGCGGCGGCGCTGATCTTCGCCCATAACCACCCCTCCGGCGTGGCCGAACCGAGCCATGCCGACATGGCCCTGACCGCCGCGCTGAAGCAGGCTCTGGCGCTGGTGGACGTGAATGTGCTTGACCATTTCATCGTCGGCAGCGGCTGCGCGCTGTCTTTGGCCGAACGGGGCGCGCTTTGATCCCGGCTTGCGCCCGCTCTGCTGCCAAGCTATCCGGCGCCACCCCTCGCCACACTCCCAAATAAGCCCGACAGACTCCTGGATTCGGCGCGCAACGGCAAGGGCGAGCTGTACCTGCTCAGCGACGAGATGGCCGGGGTGCAATTTGAGTTTCGAGCGGGAGTTCGGCAAGCTGATTGCAGTGTAAGAGGTTGTCTTAACAAAGCCTTGAAACCAGCTTGCCGCCAGCCCGAAGGGTTGAGGCTATAAGCTTGCGTGAGCGTTGTTACAGCTCGCTGATTTGGAATAACCAAACAGCACTCGCTGCGCCTAGCTCACGCAAGCTTATAGCCTCAACGCGGGCTCAGGATTTGTTAAGACAGCCTCTAAGACGCCCTGGCTGAAATCGTCGCGGACAAATCCAACCGCACGATTAGCCATGCGCTGCAAAGTCTGGCGACGGCGGTGTTCTTGCCTATCTAAAATAGTTCTTAGGCGCTAATTGGCGTATTTTCGGATTAAGCCCGTCACCACTCCAAACAACTCCAAGTGTCCTCGCGGGCGGATCACCGGATAAGCCGGGTTGGCGGGGCGCAGACAGAAGCCGTTTTTATCCTGTTCCAGGTATTTCAGGGTGAATTCATTGTCCACGATAGCGATGACGATATCGCCGGGGTTGGCCGCCTGCCGCCGCTCTACCACCACGATATCGCCGGCGTGGATGCCCGCGTCTATCATCGAATCGCCTTTCACCTTGACCAATACCGTTTGCGACGGCCGTTCCACCAGGAATTCGTCGATGGTAATGGCGTCGCCCATGGATTCTTGGGCAGGGCTGGGAAAACCGGCGCGCACGCTGCTGTCCGCCAAGTGGCGTTCAAAAAAGCGGGATGTGGGTTTGAGGCGTTTATCCGGCCCGCTGTCCAAATAACCCTGCAGCTTCAGGCGCGCCACCAGGGCCGCCACCGAAGACTTGGAGCGCAAGCCCAGCAGTGTGCCGATGGCCGCATAGGACGGCAGAAGCCGCTGATGGGCGTAATAATCCTGCAGTTGGCTGAGATAAGTTTGATCGTTATCCATGACGCCGAGCATACCGAACGATCGTTCTTGTGTCAATTGCCGGAACCCATGGGCCGGCCGGATCGGGATCTTCCGGCAAAAAAAAGGGCGCCCGAAAGCGCCCGAATAATTACCCCATTTACTTTAGCAGAGAACAGCCAATTCATGGACGGACGCCCCGGTTAGGGTTGTCCATCCATGAAGGTACCCATTCTAACGGTATAGCCGGCTCGACCCCATCGGGGGTTCATTGATTCGCTGCTAGGGAAATGGCCGGTCTGGATCTAAGGGAAAGTACTAGGTGCGTTCTGTTCAAGCGGCGCTGTCTTATGCGGCTGCCGGAAAGGGCTTCTTCTGGAATGGCCGAAGTCGGCGTCAGGCTTCTTTTTCCACCCACTGGATTGCGTAGCGGACGAATTCTGCCGATGTTTTCAGTCCCAGTTTTTCCTTGGCGTTGGAGCGGTGCGCCTCGATTGTTTTGACGCTGCGGTGCAATTCCCGCGCGATATCGCCAGTCCCTAAGCCCAATCCGATCAAGCGCATCACTTCCAGTTCGCGGTCGGTCAAGGCGGCGAGAGTCGGAGCGCCCGCTTGCGGACGGTGGTCGACCATGCGCTGCAGCATCTGGGTGCGCATTTTTTCGCTGAGATAAATATCGCCGGACAATATCTGACGGATGGCCATGAGTATTTTTTCCGTCGCTTCCTGCTTCATGATGTATCCCCGCGCGCCGGCGCGCAAAGCGCGTTCGGCATAGAGGCTTTCGTCATGCATGGAGATGACTAGCACGCCCAGGTCGTCGTGGCGGCTGCGTATCAATTTGATCAGCTCCAGCCCCGAAACCCCGCCCAAGGAAATGTCGGCAATGACCAAGTCGAACGGGCAGGGCTTGGCGCACAGCAATTGCAAGGCCTGCTCCGCGTTATCCGCTTCGGTACTGACTTTGAGATCGGCTTCGCGGTTAATCATTTCGGCTATCCCTTGGCGCACGATGGGATGATCGTCCACGATGAGGATATTGGCCGTTTTCTGGCGGGATTCCGGTGTCATTTCAAGCATGGGCAGAACTCGTCGATACTGTTAACGGGCCATCGGCGGCAATATACGGCAATGCATTCATTTGACACTAACACAAGACAGAGGCCACGACTATAGTACAAAATTCACGGTGCCGCCTAGCTCCCCGTTCAAGCAGTTGTTTCCTCTGTTGCGGCTGGCTTGCTGCTGGCTCAGCCGGATACGTATGGCTGCCGCGAACAGCTTGCGCGCATGGCTAGCGGGCTGGGGCGACCCAGTCTTCCGCCAAGTTTATATCCTCGAATACCTGAATCTCGCTGTCGAGAAAGGTTTTCGAAAGCCAAGCCGCCCAGTCCACCCAGCGGCTATCGCTGACTACGGCAATTTTGGCGAAATCGTTACCGTGCTCCCGGCCGAATTTGATGTCTTCCCACACCACGTCCAGCGTGAAATCGGCCATGTCGTGCAAATCGAGCAACAAGGCCGGCTTGCCGTGAAATTTGAATTTGTAGAGGATCGCTTCTTCGAATTCTTTGAAATCGGTCAAGGTGAATTCACCAAACACGGCGGCAATAACAAGGTCTCCCTTGTGTTCGATCGTAATCATGTAACAAACCCCTGTTTATTTTCTTGTTAGAAAAGAACTATAGGCGAGAACTCGGGCAACGGCAAACCTCATCGGAAAACGGGCCTCAAGCGCGCACCCGCAAACCGGCAAATACAATGGTGCCAATTTGATTTGGCAATGGAGTCAGAACAGAAGAACCAAGGTTCCCGCCACCACCAGCCCGCCGCCCAATAAGCCCTTGCTTGTTACCGGCTCGCCCAGCAAGGCCCAGCCGGCTATCATCACCAGCGCCACGCTGAGTTTATCGATAGGCGCCACCAGTGATACCGGTCCGAGTTGCAGAGCACGAAAATAGCACAGCCACGACAAGCCCGTGGTCACGCCCGACGCGATCAGACAGGCCCAGCCTAGCCAATTCCCGCCCCCCGGTTTTTGCCATTCGGAGCGAGCCGACAGCAATAGCGCGGTGACCAGAAGAATGACGATGGTGCGGATGAAGGTGGCTAGATTGCTGTTGAGGTGGGCCACGCCGACTTTCCCCAAAATCGCGGTCATGGCCGCAAACAAGGCGGACAAAACGGCCAGCGCTTGCCACGGCAAAACGATATTCATATTTTTCTCCAAAGGTATAGGCATGGCGCCCGAGCCATTGGGAAGCGGCGCGGCGGCTTGCCGATTCACTCGATCCCGCCTCCGCACTGTACCCGATTTTTACGGGGCTTAGCGCCTCAACGCGGGATCAGGATTTGTTAAGGAGCCTCTGATTAAGTCGCACGGGGTCGCGACGGGGTTTTGCGGGATGCCGGGCACGAAGCGAGGCGCGCGGT
>JAIOJO010000577.1 GCA_019911985.1 Sulfuricellaceae bacterium
GCATCCTTGATCCCCTTTAGGGTATTGACTCCCTCGACGGCCTCGACCCCGCTCGACACGTCCACCGCCCACGGTTTCACATGCCGAATCGCGGCGGCGACATTCTGCGCCGCCAATCCGCCCGACAGCACCACCGGCAGCGGCAGGCCGGGCGGAATCAGCCGCCAATCGAAGCTCAGGCCGGTGCCGCCGGCGACGCCCTCGACAAAGGCATCGAGCAGCAGGCCCTGAGCATCGTGAAAATGCAGCGCGCATTGTAGCAAATCCGTGCCCGGTTTGACCCGCACCGCTTTCAGATAGGGCCGACCGAAGCGGCGGCAAAAGTCCGGCTCCTCGTCGCCGTGAAACTGCAATACGTCCAGAGGCACCGCCCGCAGCACGGTTTCCACCGCCTCGGCAGCCGCATTGACGAAAAGGCCGACGGTGGTCACGAAGGGCGGCAGCGCGCGGGCGATGGCCGCCGCGCGCAGGGGGTCGACGTTGCGCGGGCTATTGCGGTAGAACACCAGCCCGATGGCATCCGCGCCCAGCGCGGCGCAGGCCAGGCCGTCTTCGATGCGGGTAATGCCGCAGATTTTTACGCGCGTCATGGAATAAATTTTAGACCTTAGAATTCGGGGCAGGCCGCCGGATTGGCCAGGGGCCTCTCAGGCAGCCCCCAACGGACTTCGTAGCGGACTTGGGCCAAATACAAGCCGTCCGGTGAAAATGTCGGCGCCGCCAGTTTCCGGTCGCGGCTCGCCAACACCCGTCCCAGCCATTCCGGGCCGTGCTTGCCCTTGCCCACGTACACCAGGCCGCCGACGATGTTTCTTACCATGTGGTGCAAAAAGGCGTCGGCGCAAATGTCGATTATAAAGGATTCTCCCCGCTGCGCGATATCCAGGCGGCGAATGGTGCGCACCGGAGACTTGGCCTGGCATTCCGCGGCGCGGAATGCGCTGAAATCGTGTTCGCCCAGCAAGATGCCCGCCGCCTCGCGCATCGCCGCGCCATCCAGCGGCGTATGAAACCAGCCGACCCGTCCCTGATCCAGGGCCGGCCTGACGGAGCGGTTGAGCAGGATATAGCGGTAGCAGCGCTCCTGGGCGCTGTAGCGGGCATGGAAGGCCATATCGACAACACGCGCCCAACGCACCGCGACGCTAGGCGGCAGGTGCGAATTGACGCCCCGCACCCAGGCGGTTTCGGACCGGCTGGCGGCCGTATCGAAATGCACCACCTGCATCAGGGCATGCACGCCGGTATCGGTCCGGCCCGCCGCCGCTACTCGGATCGGCTCGCCGGCTATCGCGTGCAAGGCGCTTTCCAGTGCGTCCTGCACGCCGCACCCGCCGGGCTGGCTTTGCCAACCGCAAAACGTGCTGCCGTCGTATTCCAGGCCGAGCGCAATCCTTACCACAACGCCAACCCGGTCAAAGCCGAAAGCATCAGCATCAGGGCCAAGCCATCGGCCGGGGCAAAAGCATGCAAGGCCACGGTCACCTCCGCGCGGCTATCGTCCGGGACGTCCATTTCCGCCTGGCGCAGCCAATTCCGCCAATCGGAGAAATGCAATCTCCCGCCGCTTTCGGCATAGTGAAGCGTCAGCCACAGCCGTGCCGTCGCCCGCGTAACGTCCAGGCCGAGCCAGGCAAAAGAGTGGAGCAAGCGGTAAATGCCGGCGAGCAGGCAAGCACGGGAGCAGCGGGCATGAAGCAGGGATAAGCCGGCCAACAGCAGCAGCAGGCGCCCCGCTTGCAATAGGCCGGCCTGCACCCCTTCATGGGTCGGGCCAGAAGGCAGCCATGCGGGGAATACCGGGTGGCCGGGGGTAATCCAGGAATACACCAGAAACAAGGAGAACAACAACCAGCGGCTACGCCGCACCAGCTTACGCAGGAACCCGGCAGCGTAAAGCATTACCGGGAAAGCCAGCGCCCCCGCGACAAGCAGCATTTTACCTGCGTCAAACCGGGGCAAGTAACAGGCCAGACCCAGCCAAAGAACGATCCTCGTTGTCGGGTGCAGCGGCACGGACTATCAACCCAACTCGGCCAATAGCGTATTCGCCTCTTCCTGTTGTTTTGCATTGCCTTCCCGCGCCACCTCCAACAGTATTTCGCGGGCGCCTTCCCGGTCGCCCATTTCCATATAGGCTCGGGCCAAGTCCAGCTTGGTTGCCGATTCTTGCCACTGGACGTCGCCGTGCGGCACAGTCAGTTCAATTTCGGCATCGCCTCCGGACGGCGCCGGGGTTTCATCCAGATCCAAGCTCAAGCCGGACAAATCCAAGTCGGGAACGGCCATCGGCGTTTCGTCGTCGTGGCTAACCGTTTCTTCCTGCGGCGCATCGATTTCGAAATCGAAATCGAGGGGTGCTTCCGGCGGTGTTTCGCCGCTTATAGCGCCCGCCTCTTCCGGAACGGCGGCTTCTTCAATCTCAGGGGTTTCTTCGGGCAAGGCCGCCGCCTCGATCGTCTCGATTTCCTCGGCCGCTTCCGGCGGCTCCTCAGGCAAACTAAATTCGCTAGGCAAGGATTCCGCTGCTTCCCCAGTCACCGCCGCCTCTGCCGTAACGGCCCCTTCCGCCTCCGGCTCGACCGGTTCGGGCAAGGAAAATTCTTCGGCCGCCTCTTCCGGCCTATCCATCTCGGCCATTTCCAGCAAATCGTCAAAGCCGGACTCGTCCGGCTCCAATTCAGCAGTCGCTGCGGCGGGTTTTTCCGCCCCGGCCGCTTCGCCCAAGTCGAAGTCCAGCACCGGCTCTTCGCGAGCCGGCGCCGCACTCGCCGCCGAGCCTTCCGCTTCCGCGGAGGGTTCGTCGATAATAAAATCGATGACGCCCTCATCGCCGGGCAATTCCTCTTCGGCTCCCTGTTTATTGTCAGCCGGCGCGTTCAGATCGACATCCAATTCAGGCGCCAAATCCTCGGGTGTTTCGGGTTCCCCTTCGCCCAGATCGAAATCCAAAGGCGGCGGCGTTCCGGCCACGCGCATTGCCGCCGCCGTTTCCGCCGAAAGCACGAGGGTTTTTTCCATATCGAGTTCTGGCGCCGCCTCACCGCCCGGCTGCGCGTAAAGCGTATTAGCCGGGTCGATATCG
>JAIOJO010000578.1 GCA_019911985.1 Sulfuricellaceae bacterium
ACGTCGGCCAGGGTTTTATACAGCGTGGCTTCATGCGCCAAAATGCTGCCTTTCATCACGGCCACATAGCGGGCCGCCGTGTCCACATCGCAGACATACCCGCCGCCGGGCTCCTCGACGCTACGCAAATTGCCGTCCCAATCCATAAAAAAACCGCTCATGAAGAAACCTCGTAAATACCGTTTTCAGGAATGCCGAAATATCGGCCATCACCGGAAAGCAAGGTTTATGCCTTGGGAAAACCCGGTAAATACGCTGTTTGCGTGTCGTAAACCTGACAAAGGAGCGACATTTTTTGTCCGGCTTTTAGCGTTCAGGGACTTGAAGTTCTTGATCACTCCCAAGCCGTGGAAAGCGCCGAACGGTATGCCAAAATAAGCGCGTAAGCGCTTTTCTATAAACGGTAGGCATCATAGAAGATAGAGACGGGCGAGGGGTGCTAAGGAGAATGGCGACTCATTGGCCAAAGCGGACATTGGCCTAAGTGCTATGAATGGCCGGTGTGGGGTATCTCATCCTGAAGGGAGTTCCCCTGTCAGTCTGTATTTTTAACGCCAACCACCCGCCATACTTCGCTCGACTCAGACACTGGAATGGATGGCATACGGTCAATGTCGACGCTAAACCGTACGCTTGAGATACACTGGGTCGCGGAGGCGGAAATCTCAGGTGCGGGCAGGGTCGCGGCATCGTAAAACCGTAGTGAGTTCAAGGCGGCCGTCCGCAGGTAACGAACATCCCCCGCCCCTTCCACTTCGCTACCGACCGACTGGGATAACAACCGCCATAGCTTGGCGCGATTGTGCGGGGTCAAGCTGTCCTGAACTGCGCAGGCCAACTCGAAGACATTTTCCCCTGAGTCACTTTGCTCCGCCACGATGCTCGCGACGAAAGTCGGAACCCGATATCCCCGCAACTGGTTCAAGGCGAACTCATGCTGGCGGTTGTGGCGGGCCGTCGTCTTGACCTCCAGATGGGCGCCAGGGAACGCGAAATCGAAGGTCTGCTCGGGGGTTACATGCCACCCTGTCATGAGCGTATCCCGGCATGGCGAGGCAGCGATGACGAGCAATTCACCCCACAGACCCAACACAGACGTTTTTGCGGGTGATGAGAATGAACGGAACAACTCAACGGCGCTCTCGAAGAACCCATCAACCTCTCCCGGCGTCAGGTTGGGCGGTAACGCCTCTACGGCCCCTGCCAGCGCATGGATAAAAAGGGCATGTAAGCCTGGAGCTATCGGGTCGCAAACCGCACGGCAGAAGACCGCCGTGACGAAACCATCGGCAGCTTCCTTGTCGATGACGGCACATTCCACCTCAAATTCCACCTGTACGTGGCGAAGCCCGAGCGGAATGCGTGGCACGCGCCGTTTCTGTACCCTTAGCAGAAGGACTGGTTCGTCTGCGCTACCCTTGGCAAGGTAGTGCGTTCCCGCGCCCGGCAACGGCAGCGCCGGCAAGGCTGAACCGTTACCAGTGTCATGCTCAAGGGCCTCGAACCTCTCCAAAATGCTCATACCGTCTATGCTCAGGTTTCAGACTGAAGCAGGATGCGTTTTTTCAGGTTTTCCGGGATATGGAGGGCAAACCAAGGCACGTCGGCACTAGCATCTTCAGGACCGACGGGCGTCGCCGACTTGAGAAATTCGAAATAGCGCAAGTGAAGGGTGACGCGTTCATCGGTGTGGAGTTCCCGGTCTCCACAGTATTTGAGGAGGGCGCGGTCAGGGGTGTTTGGGGATTTACCCATAAACACTTGGTTGATGGACTGCTTGCGAAGTGAGCGGTTTTGCGGTTGCAGGTCCCCGACAAGGAAAACGTCGCAAGTCTCAGCGGGACTTTCCGCCAGCAGTCGCCCCAGCACCACGAGCATCGCCGTGCGCTCCGTTGCATCCTCGGGAGTTCCCAATTGAACGGCAGCAAGAAGCTGCTCATATGCGTCGGCCAACGGAACCTTCTCGAACAGCTTGTTGCGGGGCGAGTTCTTGCGCTTGTCGAGGTAGCGTTCCGGATCCGCTTCGTGCGCGGGTAATTCCTCGAAGCGGTTGCGGAGTTGTCCGACGAAATCATCGAACACCCTTCGGTTGTGGGCGACAGCCATCCGATTCACGTAGGCTGCTTTCGGGTGCAGCCAGTCAGCTGCGGTTACCTCATCCAACCCGATTCCCATGACGCTCCGCCGTGTCGGCTGCAGGCGGTTGGCAAGAATGAACTTTCGCTTCCACTCTTTGAGCGGCTGACCCCGCATGTCCTCCAGTTCGCTGCGGATGAAGTTCTCGTGTTCGACGTAGGCCTCAAATGCGGTCTTCACATCATCCCGCACATACACGCGGCAATAGCCGAGGTAACCTGCTTTATAGCCGTAGAACCGGGCGCGCTGCTGGATGTTGTCGGCGTTGCCTACGCCGAGCGGGCGCGGCATATAGGTGACGGTGAGACCTTTCACCGTATATCCCCGGTCGAGCTTCTGTCCGCCAACCAGTATCCAGTATTCGTTGTCACCCCAGCGAATCGGCGCGGCACCTTTGCCCGTGGAATTTACTTCGCGAACCATGACCGTGTCCAGCACCTCGTCCATCTTGACGAACAGAACGTCCAAGCAGGGCAGCTTCTCGCCGACGGTCTTTTTCAGGTCGGCATGGGTGCCGACGAATTGCTCTTGGAGGGTAGCCCGCAACACGGGGTCAGACAGCCATGACTTCCATTCCCGTAGCGGCGTTTGTATCCAGTCAAGATATTGAGTGTGCGGCGCGGTTTGTTGGGACGGGTGCACCATCATGGCCCGGTTCGTGTTCTGCTCGGCCAAGGCGTGCGCACAGGCTCCCAACAGGAAGGTACGTAGGGCATCCATCAACGATAGTGGTGCCGTCGGATGGCTTGCCGCTGTGGCCACCGCCTCGGCGGGTGGAATGACTTTCGCGTAAAGGGAGTGGTTGGCGAATAGCGTTTCCCCACCGACGTATCCCTGCCCCGGGGTGAGCGTTTCGGCGAAATCTGGCGAGAGGATGTCGGCGAGAGCAATGAGCAATGGTGCCTGAGGTGTGGCCGTGTATTGAATATAGGTGTGGTGGGGTAGCACCGCTTTCAGGTTGGTGACTTCACGGTAGTTAGCGCTCAGGTTGTTTTGCTTCGTCTTTTGGTTCTTGGCGGCACAATTGTTTAGGCTCGCTTGGTCAGCCTCATCGTCGATGACGAGGCAGGGCACGCCATGGAGATTGATTGATCGGTGTCCGAGGCATTCCACGAGATTTGCCAGTCGCTGATGTTGCTTGAGCACCGTGATGAGGATGGTCTTCTTTTTTCTCGGGCTCACCGCCGGAGAGCGCCAGCGGCCGAGTTGCAGCTTCAATGCCTCGAAGCCGCTGTTGTGCGTCGCGGGGTTGTCAATTAGTACCCAGGGCTGTCCAGGCTCGTCCGATATCGCCAAATCCTGCTTTAAGCGGTCCTCGGACTGGGATTTCAGATTGTCGATGGTACCAGCGATGAGGATGACCAAGCCGTAGCCATTGTCTCTCGCGAGGGCGGTGAGGGTGGTGAAGGAGAGGGTTTTACCGCTTTGCACGTAGCCCACTACAAGGCCAGTTGCCTCGGCGTCAGCTTCTTTGGGGGAAACGCAACGCCCGAGGATGCGGTGAGCTTCGAACGCCACCGTGTGCAGTGCTTCCTCACTGGCCTCTCCAGCGAGAGCCTTACGCTTTAGGAAGTCGGACGTAACCTCCCCCTGCATGGGCATCCAGCGCAGGTCGGGTTCAATGCCGGACAGTTCTTCGATAGTAACGGTCATGGGAAGGAGCCTGAAAGGGATTCCCGCAGGAGCCGGTTAATCCAGTGGAGGGGAACAGTTGCCGAGGTGCCACCCCGCTGCATGCGCACTAGGGCTACGGAGATGGCGGTGGCGAAACGTAGAATGAGTTCCGTGTTGTCGTTTTCCGGGCCGATGAAGCGCTCGACGAAGGGGTGTGCCAGGGAGACGTCCACCGTAAGCCGGTGCTCCTCTAGTTCGTCGAATAGGTCCGACGTGGTCTGGTCCGAAAAGCGGAGCCATTCGATGACGTTCGGATCGAGTGTCATGCGCAGGTTAATGACCCAACGGCAGCCGTCCACCAAGATTTCCACGCTGCGTTGTGACACCGGGGCGACGTCCAAGGCCTGCGGGGTTGGCGGTGCGACCTGAGCCAATTCCAGCGGGGCGGGTTCGACGCTCAGCACGGGGCCGGCGGTGCGCTCCAACGCCTTCGTGACACTGACGGTTGCCTTATCGGCCACGGTCGTTATGACTGGCCGCGAAGGCCGGGCACGGTACTGCTCCGCCTGACGCAGGAGGTTCATCGGCTCGTCCTCGACGGCGCTGCGGAGCTTGTCGAGCACCTCCTGCTCATGCTCGTCCCACTTGAACCCGTCCTTTGTGTGAGAGACCTCAAAGCCCTCCACGTGCAGTTCGCCGAACAGGCGCTGGAAGCGGTAGCTATTGGCATTGCCGAAGATTTCTAACGGACGGAAAGGTTCGTCGTCGCTCCCGATAATCAACCGGTTCCGGCGGAACAGGGCGAAGCCTGCGTGTGTGGTGGAACCCTCCGCGCGCAGGGCTGCAAAGCCGTGGATGCGCTTCCCCTCTCCAAAATCGACATCAATCGCCTTCCGCCATTCGAGGGCCGGCGCATCAGGTGTGGCAGCGGGCGGGGAATCTAGGATGACGGCGCCGGGATAGTGAAGGGGGGCTGCGTCCCGGTCCCACAGCAACTCGATGTCGCCCCGGCGCATGAACACGCGGTAGATGCTGGAAAGGTGGTCCTTGAGCTTCTTCTGTGTCCGCGCCTGAGGGAACTTCGCCCCCAGCCTCTCCAGTGTGATGATGGTGTAGTGCTCCCCGGGGGCTGCAGGACGTTCTTCGACGCCAAGCGTTTCCGTCCGGTTGCTGACTATAGCGCCAATGTCAAAGCGCACCGTGCGCTCGACGGATTCTCCAAGAGCTTTCGTGCGCACACACCACAGGTCGGAAAACCAGCACGCCGCGGCCTTCATGCCCATGCCGAACTCCGACAGCCCAGTCCGGTCTAGTGGAATCTCTGCTGGGCGAAACGCCCGGGCGAAGTCTCCGATGGCGATGCCGGCTGCGTTGTCGGTAATTTCGATCCGTGAGAGTTCAGGGTCCAAGCGGACTCGGATGCGCAGCTTGAACTCTGGCCCCTCCTGCGCCCGCAGGGCATCCAGATTGGCAAGATGGCTCTGGATGCTGTTATCAACAAATTCTGCGACGGCGAACCATGCCTTGTAATTAAGGTGTTTCAACACCGAAAGCATGTTCACTTCCGGTCGGATGTTGATGGTGGGTGCGACTGGTTCGGTCAAGTTCATAGCTAGGCCGGTTCAAGGAGAGGGAGTTGTTCGGGAGGTGGTGTCTGGGCAGTCGGAAGGGTGTCGGGGCGAAGCAGTGCGCGGGCAATCTTCTCGACGACCTTGGCATTCACGGCATTGCCAAGGGCTTCAAACGCTCGTCCGTGTGGTTCCGGAAGGTACTGGAGGTCGCCCAAGCTTTGGAGCTTTGCACACTCGCGGGGAGTCATGGAGCGCTTCTGCCAGGCGATGATGGGCACTTGCGTGTCCGTCATCGCCACAA
>JAIOJO010000051.1 GCA_019911985.1 Sulfuricellaceae bacterium
CATATGAGCGGTCTGCCCGGCGTATTCGGCGATAGTGATCGGCCCACTGATATTTTTCCAGGAGAGGCGGCCTATTACCATGCGTCCCATCATATCGAGACTAAAACGCGAAGTTTCCCACGTTTTCTCGATTGCTCTCAATAAAGCCCGAGGAGGGGAATAACGAGCTTCGACATAAAAACTCCGCATTTGGCTCTTGTCGATTTGGGGAGCGGCACCAATACGACCAATCTTGGCCCCATTTTCATCAACTACCGCAGGAGTAACCGGTATTTTCAGTTCATTTCCAAGCCGTTTGACCGTATATATTTGCAATTGGCCAGGAGAGCTTTGGACCCATTTCACCAAATCTTCCCAACGAGCAATTTTCGAACCGTTTACCGCGATAATCTCGTCCCCAGGCAATAAACCGGCATGTGCCGCACTACCGCCTGGCGATATATCGCCGATTAGCGGCTTTACTATGGGCTGCCTCAAGGTCAAGCCGAGTTTGCCCAAAAAATCCTGCTCCATATCTTTGCTATCGAGATCGCTCAATACAAGCTGGCGAACAAAACGGCGTCCATCGGCTCCATGTCCAGACACTTCGACCACGGGCTGACGCCCTATCGCGCGCGCCAGCGACCAGCGCACGTCTTGCCATGTGACAATCTTTTCTCCAGCGATACTGGTTAATTCATCCATCGGCATCAACCCCGCTTTAGCTGCGGCACTGGCTTGAGGGATATCACCGAGTACCGGTCGCATGCCCGGAATCCCATGGGTGAATAAAGCCCAATAAAGGAAAACAGCTAGCAAAAAATTAGCCGCTGGCCCAGCAGACACAATGGCCATGCGTTTCCAGACCGGCTGGCGGTTAAATGCTCGCGGTCTTTCTTCGGGTGATACCTCCGCTTCATTCTCGTCCAGCATCTTGACGTAACCGCCCAGAGGAAATGCGGATAGCACCCACTCGGTTTGATCCGAACCTGCCCGGTAAATAAACAGCGGCTTACCAAAACCGACCGAGAACCGTAGCACCTTGACGCCACATCGGCGCGCCACCCAGTAATGCCCTAGCTCGTGAACAACGATCAAAATAGCTAGCGCAAGCGCAAAAGCGGCAAGCGTGAAAAGTAAATTCATTGTGCGTAGCCTGTCCCGATCCAGCGCTGAGCAACAGCACGCGCCAATGCATCCGCCTCAAGAACATCCTCCAGGCAGGTTATTTCATTGGCGGTAAGCAGTCCCAGCACATCCTCAATTAATTTTGGAATGGTCAAGAATGGAATTTGTCCTGCCAGAAATGCGCTTACAGCCACTTCGTTGGCGCCATTCATTATTGCCGGAGCCGTTCCTCCCCGCTTTAAGGCCTCATATGACAAGCGTAAACAGGGACAACGCTTGAAATCAGGTTCTTCAAAATCGAGACGGCCAATCTTGAATAAGTCCAGGGCTGTAACTCCCGAATCCAGTCTCTCGGGATAGCCCATCGCGTAGGCGATAGGGGTGCGCATATCGGGGTTACCTAATTGCGCCAGGATAGAGCCATCGACGTATTCAACCATCGAATGGATAACGCTCTGAGGGTGAATGACTACCTCTATTCGTTCGGGGGCCGCATCGAACAGCCAGTGGGCTTCAATGATTTCCAGGCCTTTATTCATCATGGTGGCCGAATCGATGGATATTTTCGGCCCCATTACCCAATTGGGGTGCGCCAACGCCTGTTGCGGTGTAACCTGCCGCAACTCATTCACGGGCGTGGTACGGAAGGGTCCGCCCGACGCTGTAAGCAAGATACGTTTAACGCCTACGGCGGCCAGACCACGTTGATAGTCGCGCGGCAAGGCCTGAAACACAGCGTTATGTTCGCTGTCTATGGGCAACAGACTGGCGCCGCTCCGCCTGACCGCCTCCATAAATAAACCACCCGAGACTACGAGGGTTTCCTTGTTGGCGAGCAGAATACGTTTTCCGCTATGCGCGGCTGCCAATGCGGGTTTTAATCCGGCACTGCCGACTATAGCTGCCATCACGCTATCCACCTCATCCATTGAGGCCACCCGCTCCAGCGCTTCCATGCCGCTCAGCACTTCGGTATCGATCCCCGCTTCGCGAACCTGGCTTTGGAGCCTATCGGCACTCGCACTATCGAGCATCACCGCATAGCGCGGTTGAAATTGGCGGCATTGTGTCAGCAGCTTCTCTACCTGAGTATTAGCCGTCAGCGCCACAATCTGGAACTTATCGGGGTGACGTGCAACGACATCAAGCGTATTAACGCCTATGGTACCGGTCGAACCGAGGACTGTGATTTTATGCATGATTAAAACCGGTAAAAAATCAGGAAAAAGGTCAACAAGGGTAAAGTCGAGGTTAGCGCGTCAATTCGGTCGAGGACGCCGCCGTGTCCTGGCAGAAGGCTGCCGCTGTCTTTAAATCCGGCTACGCGCTTCATCCAGGACTCGAATAGATCGCCTTCAATGCTAAACAAAGTGATCAACCATAAAGCCGCAACTACTCCATAGGCTTGAGATGCCAACCATACTAACGCCAAGCCATACAGGGTCGCACCGACCAGGGCACCCAATACACCTTCCCATGTTTTTCCGGGGCTGATCGCCGGTGCTAATTTCCGCTTTCCAAAGCGACGTCCAGTAAAGTAGGCCATGCTATCCGCGACCCATACCGCGCCCATGGCGCCCAGCAGCAGCCAAGGACTGATATTGCGTAGTTCAACCAAGGCGAACCAGGTTGGCAGCAGGAGAATCCACCCCACCAGAGCCAATAAGACTGGGTGATGTATTTTCCATTTCCGCATGAGCCAAATGGGAGCGAGCAACAGCCAAAATGCGAGTGAGATCGTTCCGGCGACGATGCCGATAAACGATCCAGCCGCCGAATAAAGCCCGCCGTCGCCACGCAGCAAGAACGACAACATAAGCCCGCAAAGAAGGCCCGTCGACGCCATGTAGCCTACCCGCAGAATTCGGCCATAGCCGGCCAGGCGCGCCCATTCAGCCGATCCGATCAGCACCAGCCCGATTAATAGCAAAGACCATGATATGGGGTCGAGTAGAAAAAGCGCGCTGAGGAAAATGGCTAGCAATGCCGCTGCCGTAACTATCCTCGTTTTAAGCATTGCTCTGCAACTGTTCGCTGGTGCGGCCGAAACGGCGTTCGCGCTGTTGATAGGACTGGATCGCCAATTCGAGCGCTTGCCGGTCGAAATCGGGCCATAAGGTATCGGTGAAATACAATTCCGTGTAAGCCAACTGCCACAGCAAAAAATTGCTGATGCGCTGCTCTCCGCCTGTACGAATGAACAAATCCGGCTCTGGCGCATAGGACATGGAGAGATAGGCCGACAAATCGGCTTCCGTGAATGTGGCCGCCAGTTCGGGGCGATCCGTCAACATCGCGTGGACGGCTTGCAGAATATCCCAGCGGCCGCCGTAATTAGCGGCAACCGTCAGCGTAAGGCGGGTATTTTCCTGGGTCAATTGCTCGGAATTACGGATCAGCTTGACAAGCTTAGGTTCAAACCGGGAAAGGTCGCCGACAATTCTCAGTCGAACCCCGCCGCTGTGAAGTTTTTTTACTTCCTGCTGCAAAGCCAACATAAACAACTGCATCAGCATTGACACTTCATCGGCCGGGCGGCGCCAGTTTTCGCTGCTAAAGGCAAAGAGCGTGAGATGCTCGATGCCCAGTTCAATGCACAATTTTACGATAGCGCGGACGCTCTCGACACCACGGCGATGGCCCGCGATCCGAGGCAAAAAACGTTGTTTTGCCCAACGACCGTTCCCGTCCATGATGATGGCAATATGCCGTGGGACATGACCACTGGTGGGAATGATCTCAGTCGAAC
>JAIOJO010000052.1 GCA_019911985.1 Sulfuricellaceae bacterium
TTCCGCCCGCCGTGGTGCCCAGGGCGGTGTTGCTTTGGACTCGCACCACGCCCGAACTCACCGTCGTCACGCCGGTGTAGGTGTTGGCGCCCGACAGGACGAGCATGCCGGTGCCGGTCTTGGTGAGCGCCAGCGTGCCGCTGCCGTTCTGGAGGGTTCCTGAGAACAGCGTGGTGGAGCCGTTGCCCCCGGCCGTCAGCGTCACCGCGCCTGCCGCGCCGCTGGTCACCGTGCCGCCGCCGGCAATCGATCCGACGGTGTCGTCGAAACCGTTCAGATTGAACGTCGCACCGGACGCTACCGTTAGCGCGCTGGTATCGGCGATGCGATTGTCCGCACCGAGCTGCAGCGTCCCCTCGTTGATCGAGGTCGCACCGGTGTAGGTGTTGGCGGTGCTCAAAGTCAGCGTGCCCGCTCCGTCTTTTACGACCGCTGTGCTGCCTTGTATCGTCCCTGACTGCGTAGCGTTCCCGGTAGCATTCAGCGTGAGCGTCCCGCCTAGCAGGCTGATGTTCTGCAGCGTATTGACCGCGCCCGGCGCATTCAGCGTGAGGTTGAGCGCCCCCGCGGTCGAGGTCACGTTTGCGCCCGTGCTAAACGTAATATCGTGCGACGCGTTGAGGGTGAGCGTGGCATCGCTGCCCGCTGTCTTGGCGATTGCGTTCGCGACGCTAATGTCGCCTGCCTGGGAATTGGTGCCGCCGGTGCCGGTCGTGACGATTACGCTGGTTCCCTGGTTCAGCGCGGTCTGTATGCTTCCGGTCGTAACGATGGCGTTGTCGTTCGTGCTGGTAAAGAATGGGCTGGCCGTGACGTTGGTGTTGCTGCCCGCCGTCTGAATGGTGATGTTGTTGGGGTCGAGCAGCCAAGAACCTCCCGTGCCATGGGCTGCGGAGGCATCGGCCGCTTGCGTCACATCGAGATAGCGCTTGCCCGAGGTTTCGATAAACCCGCCGTTGCCGGACTGGGCGCCGCCCTTGGCCGAGAGCGAGCTGTAGACGCGTGTCGCGTCGTCCGCCCAGACGACGAGTTTGCCGCCGTTGCCCTTGCTCAGTGCGTCTGCCTTGACTTGCGCGCCCGTTGCCACGAAGGTGGAGCTGGCGTTTTGCTCCGTCCCCTTGCCTTGGTAATTGCCGCCTATCAGCGCGGTGCCGCCGCCGGCATCGCCGGATACGTCGATGCGGGCGCCGTCCAGCAGCGCCACGCGGTCGCCCAGCACCTTGACGGTGCCGCCGGTTTCGCCGCTGCTGCGGCCGGAGGCGTCGAGCGTGCCGGAGACGCCGACCTCGCCGTCGCCTTCGAGGCGGATGACGCCGCCTTGGCTCTGGATGCTATGAGCTTCGATAATGCCGGTGTTGTTGACGACGGAACGGGTCAGCGCATTCAGAGCATTGGCCGATAAGATGACTTGCCCGCCATCGGCTTGAATGAGTTGCTTGTTCTCGGCCAAGGCGTTCAGCGCGCCTTGATCGATGGTGTAGGACAGCAAGGAGCCGTTGTCGAGGTAGAGCCTTACTTTGCCGCCCGCCGCCAGCAAGGCCGTACCTAGGGTGGTGACGATAGCGCCTTCGTTGCGCACTTCCGGGCCTAGTAAAGCAATATACCCGCCGTTCGCCGCGCTAAGCTTGCCTTGGTTGATGACGCTCGCCTGCCCGCCGGTGTTGCTGAAGCGGTAGTTGCCCGCCAAAAAGTCGGCGTCGCTCAAGCCGAGCGTGGAGGCGACTAGTCCCCCTGCGTTGACTTGCGCGCCTGGCCCAAATAGCACGCCATTGGGATTGAGGATGAAGACTTGGCCGTTGGCCGTCAGGCTGCCGAATATCCGGCTGGGATTTTGTCCGAGGACGCGGTTTAAGGCGATCGAGGCGGCGGACGGCTGTTTGAATACGACGGCTTCGTTGGAGCCGATCGAGAAGCTGTTCCAGTCGATTGCGAGATTTTGGGTGTGTTGGGTAACGGTGGTGGTGGCGCCTGCCTGAGTCACATTGCCCGTCCCGGCCGATATTTGACCGCCGGTGGGGGCGGCATGAGCCAGCGCCGTCGTCAGGGCAAGAGCCGCCGCGATGAGGATGGGTGCCGATGCAGCCTTGCCTTGCCGCTTGCTCTTTTCGGCAACAACAAGCCTGCTCTGATGGATTTGACCCCGGACTAGCCCGTCGATTCGGCTCAGCGAGGCGTGGCGTTTCATTTTCAACTCCCAATAAATCCCAGTGTAAGCGCCTTGCTTAAGGTGAGGATAGCGGCAGCGACCGCCGACCTGGCCTCAAATTACAGCGGACTATCATAATTCAATGATAGTACATACAGTTCAAGCTGTACCCCATTGAAATTATGACGTAATCATTTATGCGTGTGTTATCCGATTTTCGGAATACGTTTCGAACAGTTGCCGAAAACCTGATTCACCGTCACTCGCATGTAACGCAGCGCGCTTGTCCATATTGGGTAGTATGCGCCCGGTTCCTCGACGATTTCCACCGTTCCGTTCACGCGCAGTCGCTGTGCGGTCGGGAAGTCGATAAACAGCATGCCGATATGCGGATTCTGCAAAATGTTGCCAATGGAGTTATACAGATTGTTGCCGCGATAGTCCGGGTAAACCAGGGTTTTCGCGTCGGCGACGATGACGGCTGGCTGATTCGCGCCATCCGCTCCCGGCTCGGTTCCGCGGAAACTGCAGTCGCAATGGCCGTGGCTATCGGCGGTGGCGATAAAAAAGAAGCCGAGGCTTTCGATAAAGAAGGCCGTTTCCTCGTCTATCGCTTGCTTGAACATCCGGTCTACGGCGGCATCGGGCCACATCCCCGCCGGGTTGTAGCGTTGCTGGGCGTCGAGTTCGCCGGCGTGCAGGATGTCGGCTCGGGTGCGGCGTGTCACGTGCGCTCCTTCGGCTTTTAAGTGCTAACCGTCTCGGGTAGGCCGGGCATGCCGACAAAGCCCGGCAATGCCTGGATGCGCGCGCACCATTGCCGGATGTGCGGATAGTCGTCCAGCGGCAGACCGCCTTCGGGCGCCAGCGCCACGTAGGGGTAACACGCAATGTCGGCGATGCTGATCCGGTCGTTGGCTAGCCAGGGGTGTTCGCTGAGCCGCTCTTCCACCACGCGCAGCGCCAGGCTTCCCATTTCCTGGCATTGCGCCAAATCCCAAGGACGCTTGAACAGATTGATCGCGCGCGAACGGGCCAGGCCATAGAGAATTTCATTCTCGGATAGGGCGAGCCACTGCATGACATTGGCCAAGGGCTTGGCTTCGCTGGGCAGCCACGTTTCGCCGCCGTATTGGCGGGCCAAGTAGACCAGGATGGCCATGGAGTCCCATATCACGGTGCCCGAGTCGTCCAGCACCGGGACTTGCGCGCGCGGATTAATCTGCGAGAAGGCGGCCTTTTTCGCTTCGTCCTGAAAATCGACGGCGATTTTTTCGTAGGGGATATTCAAAATCGAAAGAAATAGCCTGATTTTGTGGCAGTTTCCGGATAAGGGTAAGTCGTACAGTTTCATTGCGTGTCTCCCGAGGCGAGTGTGTCTGTGGTTTGAATGCTGTTCGCATGTGTGTACATGCAAATAAATGGAGTGCGGCTGTTTTTTCTCAAAGGGCTAGGCCGGGTTTTTAAGTTTGCGCTGAGCTTCGCGGGCCTCGTTGACTAATAAGTCGAATTTGTCCTGGCTCAGGAGTTCGCGCATGTGCTGGTAGAGCGTATTGCCTATCGTCTGAAGATGCGCGTGCAAGGCCTCGCCTGCCGGGGTGGGGAATAAAGTCGATTCGCGGCTGTCCGCGATACCTTGACGGCGTTCCAGCAAGCCTTGTTTTACCAGCGTATCGACAAATCGCGTCACGGTGGAGGGGGCTAGTTCCAGCGTTTCCGAAATGCGCTTTTGGGTAATACCGGGTTCGTTGAGGACGACCCGCATCAAGTACGCGTTCGAGGGCGAGAGGCCGGCATGGCGGAAGGCTTCGTCCCAAAGTCGATTGACCTTACGGGTGAGGGCGTTGAGATTGAAGTAGAGGCAGCGTTCAAACATAGTCCGGGCAAGCATACGATATTTTATTTGTATCTACAAATAAAATATCGCGATCATGTGTGCTAGCCCTAATAAAAGCCAAATTTAAGGAGCCTCTGATTAAGTCGCACG
>JAIOJO010000579.1 GCA_019911985.1 Sulfuricellaceae bacterium
CATTAGCCGCGACCCCGTCAAGAGCCACTCGCGCCACGCTCCTACTTACCTATCCTTTCAACAAGTATCCCCACCACGCCAACACCTCACATGCGGCGTTTGCGCAGCGCTATCCATTCAACTTATAGCAAAATAAAATTAATGGATAACAACCTCAAAATCTTCCATGTTATTCTTCCGGCCAGTCATACATAACTAGAGTTCTTTCAAGGAGAGGGATGTGTCTAAGCTAGTCAGACCACATGGTGGCGGAGAACTGAAACCACTGTTATTAACCGGAGCTGCTCTTGACTCTGAATTAAATCGCGCCCGCAGCATGCCGCAAGTCTCCATGTCTTCGCGTGAGACGGGCGATCTTATCATGTTCGGCATTGGTGGCTTTACGCCTTTAGATGGCTTCATGACCCATGCCGACTGGCAAGGGGTTTGTGATGGGTACAAGATGGCCAATGGATTATTCTGGCCTATACCAATAACCCTTTCAACTGACAAAACAACTGCCGATTCCATTTCACTAGGCCAAGAAGTTGCACTGGTAAATAGTGAAACCCAAGAAATCATGGGTAGTTTAAAGGTCACGGAAAAATATACTATCGACAAAGGGCATGAATGCATGATGGTGTATAAAACCACCGACATCGAGCATCCCGGCGTGAAAATGGTCATGGAACAGGGCGAAGTCAATTTGGCCGGGCCAGTCAAAGTATTCTCTCAAGGCGGTTTCCCCGAGCAATATCCCGACACTTACATGACCCCTGCGGAGACGCGTGCCTTGTTTGAGTCCAAGGGCTGGGCCACGGTGGCAGCCTTCCAAACACGTAATCCAATGCATCGCTCCCATGAATACCTCGCAAAAGTAGCGGTAGAAGTTTGCGATGGCGTTATGATCCATTCCCTTCTGGGCAAGCTTAAACCCGGTGACATTCCCGCTGAAGTTCGCTCCGAGGCTATTGGTACCCTCATTGAGAAATACTTTGTCAAGAATACCGTTGTGCAGTCCGGTTACCCGCTTGACATGCGTTATGCTGGCCCACGCGAAGCTCTTCTTCATGCCCTTTTCCGTCAAAACTACGGCTGCTCCCACTTAATCGTGGGTCGCGACCACGCCGGCGTCGGCGACTACTACGGCCCCTTCGATGCCCACCACATCTTTGATGAGATACCCAAAGACGCGTTGGAAACAAAAGCGTTGAAAATCGATTGGACCTTCTGGTGCTATAAATGTGGTGGCATGGCATCCGCCCGCACATGCCCGCACGAAGCAAGCGACCGTCTGTTGCTATCGGGCACCAAGCTACGCAAAGCCCTTTCTGAGAATGCCGATGTGCCAGCCGAGTTCAGCCGAGCCGAGGTTCTAGAAGTTCTGCGCGCCTACTACGCCAGCATTAAGGATGAAGACAAGGTCGAAGTCAAACTGACGGGTCATTCCGCCAAATAGTTTTATAAAGGTAAACCGGACTTAATAATATCGCCGGTTTTTTGTTTTTTATCGCTGTAGAAACTAGAAGGAGTTAAACAATGCCAACTTTTGTGCGCACTGACAAATGCGACGGGTGCAAAGGACAGGACAAAACGGCCTGCATGTACATCTGCCCCCACGATCTGATGAAATTGGACAAAGACGGTTCCGAAACCGGCCATGCCATGAAGGCGTTCAACCAAGAGCCAGAGCAGTGCTGGGAATGCTATTCTTGCGTAAAAATCTGCCCGCAAAACGCGATTGAAGCTCGCCACTATGCCGACATCGTCCCCTTGGGCGGTTCAGTTCAGCCTTTACGCGGCACCGATGCCATCATGTGGACCATCAAATTCCGCAATGGCACCATGAAGCGCTTCAAGTTTCCGATCCGCACCACGGCTGAAGGCTCCATCGACTGCTACGGCGGCAAACCTGCCGCCAGCATGGCCAATATCACCAAAGCCGGCTTTTTCAACCAAGAAAACGGTTACCGCGCTGGCAACCCAGCCGAGTTGATTCGCAAATAAGAATTGACCTACCGGTATTTGAATAACGTACATTGAAAGGTATTACGATGTCTGGAACATTTGGAAATCCCGAAATCATCCAAGAAGAAGTCGACATTCTTCTAATTGGCGGCGGCATGGCCTGTTGCGGTGCTGCCTATGAAATCATGCGTTGGGCCGATGCCGCCAAGGCCGAGTCCGGTGTGGACCTGAAAATCAAGCTGGTCGACAAAGCCGCCATGGACCGCTCCGGCGCCGTGGCTCAAGGCCTGTCCGCAATCAACACCTACATCGGCTCCGAGCAAGACCCAGCCGACTACGCCCGCATGGTCTCCAACGACCTGATGGGTATCACCCGCGACGACCTGGCCTACGACCTGGGCCGTCACGTTGACGAATCCGTTCACCTGTTCGAAGAGTGGGGCCTGCCGATCTGGAAAACCGACGAAAACGGCGAGCGCCATGATGGTTCCGTCGACATGCTTAAACTGAAAGACGGCGGTAAGCCCGTGCGTTCAGGAAAATGGCAAATCATGATCAACGGCGAATCCTACAAATGGAT
>JAIOJO010000580.1 GCA_019911985.1 Sulfuricellaceae bacterium
TGAGCCCGCGTTCCCCCGGCCACTTCACCCGAGGACAAGGAGGCGCTAAGCCCGTGAGGGCTAGGCGCGGCGAGCGCCGTTTGGTTATTCCAAATCAGCGAGCCGTAACGACGCCCTCGCAGGCTTAGCGCCTCAACCCTCTGGGCCGGTGGCAAGCGGGCTCCAGGGCTTTGTTGCGGGCCGCTTGTTTGGAATAACCAAACCGCGCGACCCGCGTCGCGCCCTGAAACCCGCTTGCCGCCGGCGCGGGTTCAGGATTTATTAAAACAGCTTCTTAAAAGGCTTTCGCCCCCTCCCGTCCCCCTCCGGGGGAGGCGAGCAATGAGCAGATTTTTTCAACCAACAAGCACCAAAGGAGAATCAGATAAGCAAAATTACAATGAACACGGCCTTTTTCTTCATTTTTTTGCTGGGTGCCGGATGCGCCTTAGCGGGTACGCTTCCAGTTATCAACCCTGTTTCCATCGAGATCAACGGCAAGACCTACACCCCGACGAATAATGGCGTGTTTCCTGCGGTGACGGTGACGGGTTCTGCGGTGAGTTTCGGGGCGACAGTGGCGTATCCGAACCCATTGGGTGCTCACACGTTTTATCTGTGTGATATCGCGACAGCTGCAGATGCCTGTGTCAAAACCAATGCCGGTAAAAGCACAGAAGGAGTTTATGGAGTGTTGGATGCAAATGGAAATGTAGCCCCGGCTACAAAGGCGAACATCCCTGTTACACTTGGTAGCAAAGGGTACCAAGTGGTTTTTGGTGAGGTGCAAGGTAGTCCATTCGGTGGCTATTATGCTGGCGTCCTAGCCACCGGCGGCACCATCACCATCAATTACCAAGTGCCGCACAAGGAAACCCTCGCCATCAACGGCAACGCTCTGGCTGCAACCGGCACGATCCCGGCCACGGCCAACCAAGCACTGACAGCCACCGTCACCGCGAATAGCGACGACTTGGTGGCTAGCGGCCAGGTCTATGTGGCGGCCGTTCTTCCCGGTGTCGGCATTTGGTTTATGGATGCCAACAAAAACTGGTCGAAATGGAATGGTGCTAGCCCGTTTCCTGCCTTTAAATCCGGCTCGCTGGCAAACGCTTCAACAGTGGATTTCAGCAACCTCGATTTTACTGGCTTGTCCGGTGTAACGATCTATGTCGGGTATGGTGTGGGTGTTGGCGCGGCAGCCGATGCCGATGTGCTGACAGGGAAATTCTCAAGCTGGCAAATTAAGGAGCCTCTGATCAAGTCGCACGGGGTCGCGACGGGGTTTTGCGGGATGCCGGGCACGAAGCGAGGCGCGCGGTGTGGTCATTCCACACAAGCGTCGAGCGACACCGCCCGGCGCCCGCAAAACCCCGTCCCGTAAGGGTTGTGTCAAAAGCCG
>JAIOJO010000581.1 GCA_019911985.1 Sulfuricellaceae bacterium
ACTCCATCCTGAAGTGCAACAACAAGGTCTATCTCGCCGAAATCCTGGCCCGCCATCGCATCCCCGCACCCAGAAGCTTGTTGGTGCACCGCGGCAACGTGGGCCGGATCATCCCCGAGCTGTCGCTGCCCTGCGTGCTCAAACAGCCGGACAGCTCGTTCTCCCTCGGCGTGGTGAAGGTGGAATCGGCAGAAGACTTGCACGCCAAAGTGAACGGCTTGCTGGATAAATCGGAACTGATTATCGCCCAGGAATACTTGCCCACCGAATTCGACTGGCGCGTCGGCATCCTCGACCGGCGGCCGCTGTTCGTGGCGAAGTACTTCATGGTTCCCGGCCATTGGCAGATCGTCAAGCACGGCGGCCAAAGGCACGATTTTGTCGAAGGGGCGACGCAGGCGGTGTCCGTGGACGACACGCCGGAGCGGGTGGTAAAGCTGGGACTCCGGGCGGCCAATCTGATCGGCGACGGCTTCTACGGCGTGGACATCAAGCAGGTAGGCAAGCGCTATTACATCATCGAGATCAACGACAACCCCAATGTGGATGCGGGCAACGAAGACGGTGTTCTCAAGGACGCGCTCTACCGCGACGTCATGGGCGTTTTCCTGAAGCGCATCGAAGCGCGCAGACGGAGCGCTTCCCGATGAACGGCCCGTCCGCGCTCCATGCCTTTACCGGCTACGGCATCGAGTTCGAGTACATGATCGTGGATCGGCGGACGCTGTCGATCCGGCCTATCGCCGACGAACTGCTGCGGCTAGCGGCGGGCACCCCCGCAGCGGAAGCGCAACGGGGGAAATTCTGCTGGTCCAACGAGCTGGTGCTGCATCTCATCGAGCTGAAAAATGCGCATCCCAGCCCCACGCTCGATCCCCTTCCCGCCGACTTCCAGGCCGAGATTTCCGCCATCAACCGGCTGCTCGAAGCTTGGGGTGCCCGCCTCATGCCTACCGGCATGCACCCGTGGATGGACCCCCTTGCCGAAACGCGGCTGTGGCCCCACGACAATGCGATCATCTACCAGACCTACGACCGCATTTTCGACTGCAAAGCGCACGGCTGGGCCAACCTGCAGAGCATGCAGCTCAACCTGCCCTTTGCCGATGACACCGAATTTTCCCGCCTGCACGCCGCCATCCGTCTGGCGCTGCCCATCATCCCGGCCTTGGCGGCGAGCTCGCCCTACGCCGACGGCCGGTTTACCGGCTTTCTGGATTTTCGCATGGAAGTCTACCGCACAAACCAAATGAAAATTCCATCGACGATAGGCGGCGTGATCCCGGATACCGTCACCCACCGCGCGGAGTATCAGGAAAAAATCATGGCGCCCATTTACCGGGACATAAAGCCATTCGACCCCGAGGGTGTGCTGCGGCATGAATGGCTCAACGTGCGCGGCGCGATTCCGCGCTTCGACCGCCATGCCATCGAGATTCGCGTCATCGACATGCAGGAGTGCCCGCAGGCCGACCTCGCCATTGCCGCCGCCATCACGGCCCTTGTTCGATCGATCTACGATGCCGAATGGGCGCCGCTCTCCGGGCAGCAGGCCATCGCCACGGGAACCCTGGTGGAGATACTGCATGCCTGCACCCGCGACGCCGACCAGGCGGTAATCGCCGATGCCGGCTACCTGCGCTTAATGGGGTTCCCCGGTAGCCAATGCACAGCCGGCGACCTCTGGCGGCACCTCATCGAGGCGATGCCGCCGCAGAGTTGCGAAGCCTGGCGGGAACCCTTGCGCGTGTTGCTGGAACACGGGCCGCTCGCTCGCCGCATCCTGCGCGCGGTCGGGCCGGACGGGCCGGACGGCTCGAAACAGCGGCTGCATGGAGTCTACCGGGCGCTGTGTGGCTGCCTGGAAGCGGGACGGATGTTCGTGGACTGATGCAAATTCACATTCAATACAGCGAGAACCCGTTAAATTCATTCACCGCAAAGGACGCAAAGGGACGCGAAGGAAACGGGGTAGGCAGGGATAGGTGCCCTGTCGTCCAACTCGCAAAAACAAACAGGCCTGTATTCCCTGTGAATCACAGGGTATCGCTACCCATTGCGAACCTTTGCGTCCTTTGCGGTGTAAGTTTTTGAGTATGAATCGAACTGATGCTCATGGCTAAGCCAGACCACTTTCTGATCACCTGCGAGCATGGCGGCAACCGCATCCCGCCCGGCTACCGGCATTTTTTTACCGGCTGCGAGGCCTTGCTGCAAACCCACCGCGGCTTCGACCCCGGCGCGCTTGTGCTGGCCAAGGAATTGGCCAAGGCTTTGGCCGCGCCCTTGTTCATCTCCACCGTCAGCCGCCTGCTTATCGACCTGAACCGCTCCGTCGGCCATCCGGGCCTGTACTCCGAAGCCACGCGGCTTGCCCCTCTGAACGTCCGCCGCGGCATTCTGGAAAGCTATTACCTGCCCTACCGCGACAAGGTCGAGGCGGAGATCGCCGCGGCGGTTGCGCACGGCGGCCGGGTCATACACATCGCCTCGCACAGCTTTACGCCGGAACTCGACGGCGCAATCCGCGACGCCGATGTCGGCCTGCTTTACGATCCGTCGCGGCCCGGCGAGCGCGATCTGTGCCGCCGCTGGCGCGCGCAAATCCAGTCGCTGGCACCCGAGCTCAAGGTACGCCGCAACTACCCCTATGCGGGAAAATCCGATGGCCTCACCGCCTATCTGCGCCGCCGCTTTCCGGCTGATATTTATCTCGGCATCGAGTTGGAAATGAATCAAAAGCATGTTTTTACAGGGGGGCGGCACTGGCGCGCATTGCGCGGCCGGGTCATCGACGCTTTGCGCCGGGCAGCCGCAAGCTAGGCCCCGCTTATCGTGGCCGGGCGGCCGGTATCCGGCTTCCGGCGGCCTGCCAATGTCCTATACTGAAATTGAGTTCTAGGTTCGTTTTGCCGTAGTTCGATCTTAAATCGAGAGGAGATAAGAATGCCTATCAGCGAATTCTGTAACCGCGAAGTCGTGTTCGCCACCCGGAAAACCAGTATCCCGGAGGCGGCGCAACTGATGCGGCAGTTCCATGTGGGCGATCTGGTCGTCGTGGACGAGACGAATGGAAAACGTGCGCCTATCGGCCTAATCACCGACCGCGATATCGTCATCGAAATTATTGCAAAGTCCCTGGACATCGACGAATTCACCGTCGGCGACATCATGAGTTCGCAACTGGTCAGCGTGCCGGAACAAGAAGGGGTATTCGAAACGATACGGCTTATGCGCGCAAAAGGCATACGCCGCATCCCGGTCGTCAACCGGGAAGGAGGGCTTGAAGGCATCGTGTCGGCGGACGACATACTGGATCTGCTGGCCGAGGAGATGACAAAGTTGGCCAAGATCGCGCCCCGCGAACAGGAACGTGAAGCTCAAACCAGAATTTAACCCAGGAGGTATACCATGCAACGCCCACTCCAAATCGTTCTTCGCGACATGCCCCCCTCCGATGCGGTGGAAACGCACATCCGGGAGAAGATGGAAAAACTGGAATCCTTCTATTCTCACATCATCGGCGGCAAGGTCACGGTAGAACTCGCAGGCAAGCATAAGCACCAAGGCAAGCTCTTCAATGTACGGGTGGATATTACCGTGCCGGGCAGCGAACTGGTGGTCAACCGCGACATGCACGAAGACCTCTACGTGGCGTTGCGCGACGCCTTCGACGCGGCCAAGCGCCAGTTGGAAGATTATGGCCGGCGCCAGCGCGGCGACGTCAAATTCCACGAAGGCGAACTGCATGGGCATGTCGCGCGGATTTTCTCGGAGGGCTTCGGTTTCATCGAGACGGCGGACGGCCGCGAGTTTTATTTCAACCGCGACAACCTGGCCGGCGCGGACTTCGAGCGGCTGGACGTCGGCAACGAAGTGCAATTCCTATCGGAACCGGCCGGCGAAGGATTGCAGGCGAAGCGGGTCAGCGTCGGCAAGCACCATTATCCTGGTTAGCTAGGCGCACCCTTATCGCGCCGCGCGTCTTCCATCGTCTGCCGCGCCAAGCACAGGTCTTCCCAGGCGCGCGCCTTCTCCGTCAACTTACGCAGCAGATAGGCGGGGTGGTAAGTCGCCACCAGCGGGATTCCTCGATAGTCGTGTACCGTGCCGCGCAGGCTGGCGATGGACGCCTCCTGCCCGAGCAGGGTCTGGGCGGCGAACTTGCCCAGGGTCACGATCAGCTTGGGCTGGATCAATTCGATTTGGCGCTGGAGGTAAGGTTTGCAGCAAGCCACTTCATCCGGCCCGGGGTTGCGGTTGCCGGGCGGGCGGCATTTCAGCACGTTCGCGATATAGACCTCGCGGCCGCGCTGCAAGCCGATACTCTTCAACATATTGTCCAATAGGCGTCCGGCTTGGCCGACAAAGGGCTCGCCTTTGGCATCCTCCTCCTCGCCCGGCGCTTCGCCCACGAACAGCCAGTCCGCCCGCTCATCGCCGACGCCGAACACCGCCTGCTTGCGCGTGCTATGCAGGCCGCACAGCGCGCATTCCGACACCCGGCTTTTCAGTTCCGCCCAGCCCAACTGGGAAACGCCCGTTGCCGGGCTAGCCGCAACGGGCGGCGCGGTCTCAAGCGTCTCGACAGGAGCGGCGGCGGGTTCCGGTTCCACCTCAGCGGGAGCCGCCTTGACCTGGCGCCGCCGCCACACCGGCCCCAACCCCATCTCCTGGAGAAATTCCTCGCGCCGGTTCATAAGGCCAATCTCAACACCAGCGCGTCTTCGCGCCCGGCGGCGGCCGGATAATAATTGCGCCGCCGCCCCACCTGGACGAAGCCGACGCGCCGGTACAGCGCCAAGGCGGCGAGATTGGAGGGGCGGACTTCCAGAAACATCTCGGCCGCCTCCAGGCGGCGCGCTTCCGCCAGCGTGAAGTCCAGCAGGCGGCGGCCCCAGCCCCGGCGCTGGAAACGGCTCGCCACGCCGATGTTGAGCAATTGCGCTTCGCCCGCTGCCGCCAGCAGCACGGCATAGCCGGCCAGCTCGCCGTCCAGCTCGGCCACCCAGCAGCTATTGCCGAAACGCACGGCGTCGCGGAAATTGCCCGCGCTCCACGGATAAGGGTAGATCGCCTGCTCCACGGCCAGCACGGCCTCCACGTCGTCCAAGCGCATCGGACGCAAGCTCAGCTCCGGTTCCGCGCCGTCCTGGGTGCGGCGATAGAGTTCGATGGCGGCTTGGCTCATATTCTTTCGGACGTTTTCAGCGCCACTTTGTCGCGGATATACAGCGGCAACGCCTCCGCCGCGTCGGCGCCGCGCCCGGCGGCGAAAACCGGCGCGGCCAGGCGCGCGATGAATTCGGCGCGCGGCAGCAGATCGGCGTCTACCCGCGCCACTTGTCCGGCATAGCGCTCAAGCAGTTCCTCGCCGTGCTGCGCAAAGCCGCTGCCGCATGCGACCCACCCGCCGCCGTCCAAGGACGGCACGCTGCCCGGCGCATACAGCCCCGGCTCGCTCACGGTCTGCCACTCGCCGCCTCGCTTCTCGTAGGCCGCGTGGTAAACCTCGCCCATGCGCGCGTCCAGGCAGGCCACGGCCCGCTCGCCGCCGCAACCTTCCGCCAGCGCCAGCAAGGTGGAAACGCCAGCCACCGGCAAGCCGGCCCCCAGCGCCAAGCCCTGCGCCACGCCGCATGCGATGCGCAAGCCGGTAAACGAACCGGGACCGTTGCCGAAGGCGATGCCGCCGAGATCGGTAAGGCGCATGCCGGCCTCCGCCAGCATGTCGTCAAGCAGGGGCAGCAGCAGTTCCGAGTGGCGCTGTCCGGCCAGCACGTCGCGGACTAGGGTTTTTCCGTCCAGCCGCAAGGCGAGGAAGCAGTATTCGGTAGAGGTATCGAGGGCGAGAATATTCACGGCAGCCGTAATTCGTTCAAAACTGTCCCCATTATACCCCGATTGCGCCAGCCGCTTCGCCACCGCCTCGGAACAGCGGCTTGCTTAGCGCAAGCGAAGAGGCTACGCTGGGTTTTCGATTTCCGGTTTTCCGTGAGCATTCCATGACTCGGCAGCAAATCCCCGGCTATTGCGCCTTGTGCATCTCGCGCTGCGGTTGCCTATCGACTGTCGAAAACGGGGTGCTGACCCAAGTCGAAGCCGATCCGCGGCATCCGACCGGAAAGAGTTTTTGCATCAAGGGGAAAGCCGCGCCGGAAATGGTGAACAGCCCGGATCGGCTGCTCCGTCCCTTGAAAAGAAGCCGCCCCAAGGGCGACCCCGATCCCGGCTGGCAGCCTATTTCCTGGGACGAAGCGCTGGATTTCACCGCACAAGGAATGCAAACCATCGCGTCGCGGCTAGGCCCCGAAGCGCTGGCCTTCAGCGTAACCACGCCCAGCGGCACGGCCGTGGCCGACGGCCTGCCGTGGATATTCCGGCTGATCAACGCCTACGGCAGCCCCAACACCGTATGGACGACCCACATCTGCAACTGGCACAAGGATTTCGCCACCGCTTTCACGATAGGCGCCGACAGCGGCATGCCGGATTTCGCCCGCACCGGCTGCCTGGTGCTGTGGGGCTTCAACCCCGCCACCTGCTGGCCGGCGCAGGCAAGCGAAGCGACGGCGGCGATCCGGCGCGGCGCCAAGCTGATCGTCATCGACCCGCGCCAAGCCGGCTTGGCGCATAAAGCCGACCACTGGCTGCGGGTGCGGCCCGGAACCGACGGCGCGCTGGCGCTGGGCATCGCCGCCGCGATGATAGAAAGCGGCCGCTACGATATAAAATTCATACGCGACTGGAGCAACGGGGCGTTCCTGGTTCGCGACGACAACGGCCGTTTCCTCACGGAGGCCGATCTGGCGGAAGGCGGCGCAACCGCCCGTTACGTCGCTTGGGACGAGGCCGCCCAACAGCCGGCCATCTACGATCCGAGCACCGGCGCCTACCGCGAACCGCCGCGGCACGCCGCGCTATCCGGTTCGTTCGACATCGCCACCCTACGCGGCCCGCAGACCTGCCGCCCCGCTTTCGATCTGTATGCCGCCTTGTGCCGCGATTATTCCCCGGAAAAAACCCAGGCCATCACCGGCGTATCCGCCGAACAAATACGCGCCGTCGCCGAAATGCTCCATACCCACGGCCCGGTGTCTTACTATGCCTGGGCCGGCGTGGGCCAAAGCACCAACGCCAGCCAAACCAGCCGCGCCATGAATATCCTCTACGCGCTGACCGGCAGCCTCGACGCGCCGGGAGGCAACGCGCATTTCAGCAAACCCCGGCTCAATCCGGTTTTCGGCTTCGATTTGCGCTCGCCGCAACAAGCGGCAAAAACCCTGGGCCGCGAGGAACGCCCGCTGGGGCCGGCCAAAAACGGCTGGATCACCACCCGCGAGCTTTACCGCGCCATCCTGGAAGAACAGCCCTACGCGGTGAAAGGCTTGTTGAGTTTCGGCTCCAACCTGCTGCAAAGCCGGCCCAGCCCACAGGAGGGCGTCGCGGCCTTGCGCAGCCTGGATTTCTTCGTCCACTGCGACCTCTTCCTCACCCCCATGGCCAACGACGCCGACGTGATTTTGCCCGTCGCCTCCCCTTGGGAACGGGAAGGCTTGGCCGCCGGTTTCATGGTCAGCCAAGAAGCCGACGCGCTGCTGCAACTGCGCCAGGCCGTCGTGCCGCCGCGCGGCGAATCGCGCTCCGACGCCTGGATCGCCTTCGAACTCGCGAAACGCCTGGGGCTGGCCCGGCATTTTTTCGGCGGCGACATAGAGGCGGGCCTGCGCTACATGCTGGAACCTTGCGGCGTCACGCCGGAACAACTGCGCGCGCAACCTCAGGGCGTGCGCCTGCCCCTCGCCACCCGCTACCGTGAATACGAGGAGAAGGGCTTCGCCACCCCCAGCCGCCGGGTGGAAATTTACTCGCAAGCCCTACTCGACATCGGACAAGCTCCGCTGCCGCACTACCTTGCTCCCGCCGCCGGCCATGAGCGGCACCCCGAATGGCGCGAACGCTATCCGCTGACGCTGACCACGGCCAAATGGGTGCAATACTGCCATAGCCAGCAGCGCAACCTGCCCAGCCTGCGGCGGAAAATGCCCCACCCCTTGGTCGAACTCCACCCGGACACGGCTGCGCAGCGCCGCATAGCCGAACAGGATTGGGTCAACATCCGCTCGCCCCACGGCACGATGCAGGCACGAGCCAAATTCAACCCCAGCCTGGAGCGCGGCGTCATTTGCACCCAATACGGCTGGTGGCGGGTGGAAACGGAGGGGGCCGACACCGGTGCGAATGCGAATTACAACAGCCTGATCGGCAACCGGATGCGCGACCCGATCAGCGGCTCGTTCCCGCTGCGGGCCTATGCTTGCGAGGTGGAAAAAATCGGCGTCTAGTAATGCGGCGGGCGCTCGTTCGCGCTGCCGCCCGCGCCGGCGTTTCCTTCGGCGAGTGCTAGGGATAGATCTTTGACATGCTCGACGAGCGACCGGCAAACCGCTTCCAGCCGGTCGATTTGCTTCTGCTGCCGGTAAACCGTATCGCTCAAGCTTTGCAGCGCCTCTTCCTGGAAGGACATCTTGCTTTCCAGCTCGACCATCCGGTCTTCGTTCATTAGCCGTTCTCCTTATCTTCCAGCCAGACCAAGCTCGCCATGCGCCCGGTGGCGCCATCGCGGCGATAGGAATAAAAGCGCTCGCTGTCGCGGTAGGTGCACAGTCCTCCGCCGTAAACGTGCTCCACGCCGAGTGCCGCCAGGCGCAGGCGCGCCAAGGCATAGAGGTCGGCCAGCCACTTGCCCGGTCCGTGCGGAACGAACGCCGCCGCGGCTGCCGCATGATGGGCGGTGAAAACCGCGCGCACCTCGTCGCCCACTTCGAAACTCTGCGGCCCGATGGCCGGGCCGAGCCAGGCCAGCAGATCGTCGGCCGGTGCCGCCATCGCCGCGACCGCCGCCTCGATCACCCCGTCCGCCAAACCGCGCCAACCGGCATGGGCCGCGCCCACCACCGTCCCCTGCCGGTCGCACAGCAGCAAAGGCAGGCAGTCCGCCGTCAGCACCGCGCACACGGTCCCGGCGCGGCGCGCCACCGAGGCATCCGCCTCGGGAACGCCCACCGCGACGTCGGCCTCGGCCACCGCCACGCTGTGCACCTGCTTCAACCACACCGGGCCGGAGGGCAGCGCAGCGCGCAAAATAACGCGGTTCTGCGCCACCGAGTCCGCCTCGTCGCCGACGTGGTCGCCCAGATTCAGGCTGGCATAAGGCCCCGTGCTGACGCCGCCGCGGCGGGTCGTGACCCGCGCGCGCACCCGCGCGGGCGCTGGCCAGTCGGGAACGATCCAGTCTCCGGGCCGGTTCATATCAGCCTTCCCGATTGCGCATGAAATCGGCCGTCTTGAAGAAAGCGGCTTTCAATTGCTCGCGGTAGGATTCGTCCATGCCCACATCGGCCATCGCCTGCTCCATGCACATCATCCATTGGTCGCGCTCGGCTTCCCCGATGGCGAACGGCATGTGGCGCTGGCGCAGGCGCGGATGGCCGTATTTCTGCTCGTATAGCGGCGGGCCGCCGAGCCAGCCGGAAAGAAACTCGAACAGTTTTTCCTTGGCGGAAGACAAGTCCGCCGCGTGCAGCTTGCGGATGCCGTAGGCTTCCGGCAGTTCGTCCATCAATTGATAGAAACGATCCACCAGGCGGCGCACGGTTTCTTCGCCGCCGATCAAGTTGTAATGGGGGTTGGTCGGTGTGGGTTGCATGTCTCGAAGCTTCGTTTGATTTGAAAGGGGCTTATGATCCTACAAAAAGGAGGTGAACCGCCATAGCCGATAGCGTGCCGCCGGCCCAAATTAGGCTTACGAGAACGTCCGGAGGCTTTCTAGCATCGGCTAGTAGTGTACTATCTCGACGTCAACTCACGCATCGCATTGTCAACCACGGTGAGCTCAAGAGAAGCGACTTCATGATTTCTTCCGACGGCAAATTGTCCCAATTCACCCGCAGCCTCTGGCTGACACTCGGCATGTTCCTGGTTTTCACCATTACCTTTACTTTTTACGTGCACTTGGAAAAACAGATCGACCGGGCCAACGAATTACAGCATCAATCGTACTTGCTGGCCGACGAACTGCGCCAATCATCCGACGATCTCACGCGCATGGTGCGCAGCTATGTGGTCACCGGCAACCCCATCTACAAACGGCACTACCAGGAAATCCTAGACATCCGCGACGGCAAAAAGCCACGTCCAGTCGACTATCAGGAAATCTACTGGGACTTGGTGCTGGCCGACGACCAGCGCCCGCGGCCCAGCAGCAGGCAGACGATTCCCTTGTTGGAACTGATGCGGCAAGCCGGTTTTACCGCGGCTGAATTCGCCCAGTTGGCGCAAGCCAAGGCCAACTCCGACGCGCTGACCCGCACCGAGTTCGCCGCGATGAAGCTGGCCGAATCGACCGGCCCAGCCGCCGAGGCCAAGCGCCGCAAGGCATCCTTGATGCTCAATGACGCGGCCTATTATCAGGCCAAGGCCGGCATCATGCGGCCAATCGGCGAACTCTACCGGATGATGAACCGACGCACGCGGAAAGCCGTCCATAGCGCCGAGGCCGCGGCCACGCTGGTGCGCTGGGTTTTCATCCTGTTCGGGCTGCTGCTGCTTTTCATGCTGTGGCGCGCTTATCGTACCTTGCAGGCAACGCTGGGCGCCCCCTTGGATGAATTATATGCGCGCATCGCCCGCCTCGGCAGCGGAGATTTTTCATCCAGTATCCCGATCGCTAAGGGCATGGAAAATAGTGTATTGAGCTGGCTGTCGACAACACAGATCAAACTGGCCCAGATCGACTCCGAGCGCAAGAACGCCGAAGCGAGAAATCAACGCCTGACCCAACTCTACGCCGCCTTGAGCCAGTGCAATCAAGCCATCGTGCGTTGCGCCAGCGAGGCGGAACTGTTCCCGCAAATCTGCCGCGACGCGGTGAATTTCGGCGGCATGAAGATGGCATGGATAGGCTTGCTGGACGAACAAAGCAAACTACTCAAACCGGTTGCATCCTATGGCAGCGGCACGGAGTATCTGGAAGGCCTGCAGATTTCAGTGGGTGCCGACGATCCTTCCGGGCGCGGGCCGAGCGGCACCGCGATCCGCGAAAACCAGCCGATCTGGTGCCAGGATTTCCAGCACGATCCCGCCACCGCTG
>JAIOJO010000053.1 GCA_019911985.1 Sulfuricellaceae bacterium
CTCCGCTTCGCCTGCAACTCGTGGCGCAGGTGGCGTAGGCGTTTCCTCTCGTGCCACAGCCCCTTCAGGGAAGCGAGATAAATATCGCGAAATAACGACCACTTGCGCTTAAGCAGCGCCAACACCGCCCCCTCGCTCAGCAACAACACCAGGTGCAGAGGAAATAGGCACTGAAGGAATGGAGTCGGGTAGGTCAGCACCATCACGAAGCTCTTGTTGCGCTCCGACAAAGCTCTGCGGCGGAAAGTGGTGGAAAGGCGACGGTTCGTCACGCGGTTGCCGCCGAAGCTCTTCCCCTGCCAATGGCGATATCCCGAGCTTGGCAGGGCGCGCAACGGGTAGCCGGCAAGCCGGGCGCGGCAGCAGAGATACGCGTCCTCCGCGACAGAGTGAAACCAGAGCGGAAAACCGCCCAACTCTCCCCACAGGCTCTTCGGAATCCACAGGCAAGCGCCGATCACCATACCCACTTCGCTCCGGCTTGGATCGCGGTTGGGCACCGGGTTGAGGAAAAGGTCGAACAGGGAGCCGATGTCCACCAATTCACCACTGGCTGCATCGTACTGGGGCAGGCCGAGGATGGCCGGCCTACCCAGCTCAGCAGCCCCTTCCCGTAGCGTGTGCAGGGCATCCGGAAACAAGGCGGCGTCGTTGTTGAGGAGCAGAACGAATTCTCCCCTGGCACGTTCGACCATGCGGTTGTTGGCGACGCAGAAGCCAACGTTGTCTGTGCTTTCGATCAGGACGGCTTGGGGATAGCTTGCGCGGATATAGTCTGCCGAACCATCGCTGGAGGCATCGTCATGGACCAGGATTTCCACCGGAATCCGGCCTTCTTGTTCCAGCACCGAACGAAGGCAGTCGTCGATCACTTCCATGCCGTTGTAGTTGGCGATGCAGACGGAAACCAGCGGTTCCTGGCTATTGTCGCAGGAGCTCATTATGAAGCTGACGCAGCCCAAGAGTTCTTTGTTCGAGAGGGTGTTGACAATGGATCATCAAAAAATAGGGGACTATATCGATGACTCCCTCGGTGACATGGGAAGGCTTGCGCGGCAACGATCCGGCCAATTTGCGCCGAAAGATGCAGTATCGGCGGAATGCCTTGCGCCGCAAGGCGTCCAGCGAAATGCAGGGAAGACAAGTATGTAATTTCCAAAATTTGCTCGCTGCTTAACCCGTTGGACTTTTAGCGACCCAAGGATGGACCGCGATCCGGTACGGGTGGCTCTGATGGATCGCCCACTGATCCCGCCACCGTGTTTTCTTGCTGAGGACGCGTCTCACGTGCACACTGCTCAATAAAATTGAAGATACCTTCAGGAGTGCGCCCATCGAACTGCTCGCGCCTTCGGATGGAAAGGGTATCGTTGTTATCCAGGCAGCACAGAACGAGTGTGGCAAGGTCACTGCCGCGCACGTCAAATCGCTCCTCAACAGCCTTCACGATCTTGTCGTAGCGGGCAAGAAATATCGTTTCGTCGCGTAATTCTACCTCAAGTGCCTGTTCAGCCATGCGGTAGCCAAACTCTACACAGCGTGTGGCATCCCAATAACAATACATTCCCGGATCGCCTGTGAGCCGTGTGTCGTATTGATCTCCGTCGATCCACCGCACTGTCCAGCGATCACGCGCTTGCTGAGAATACTGTTGCAGCACAGACAGGTAATCCTCTTCGTTGCGTTTCATCGCAACCGAGACCGGCAGAAGAATACCCTTTTCCAACTGGCCTGATTGGCACAAGGCGTGATGAAACAAGAATCGTGACAGCCTTCCGTTCCCATCCATAAACGGGTGAATGAAAACGAACCCGAATGATGTAATGGACGCAGCCACAACGGGGTCAATATGACGGGGGGCATGATTAGCGAAATCGATCAGTTCCTGCATCAAGTCGGGCACCATTTCTGGTGGTGGCGGCAGGTAAGTAACACCCGCCGCACCGCGCATCGATCCACTCAGCCAGTTCTGCTGCGTTCTGAATCCTGTGGCTCGATCATACGGATTGGTTAGAATTGAGTTCTGTAGTTCGACGAGATAGTCTTCCGAGAGCAATCGATGGTGATGCGCTTGATGCAGTAAGGTCACGAACATCCGAGATTTATTCTCGCTCGGCGTTTCGTGTTCGATAGCGAAAGAACTTTCCGTCTCGTGGAGATACGCCCAGGCTAGAGCACGATCCATCATGCCCTTGCCTAGCCCGCCGATGAAGGCGTTGGCCCGACCTAGAACATCGGACTTTATTGCGCCCTGAAGAACGGGGGTACGCTTCACCGTTGGGCAATAGTGAATAGAGCCTAGTCCATTGAATGCGACGCGCCATCGCATGTTTCGCCGCGCTGCCCCGGTGATGTACCGGGCGGAATCAAATACCTCGACCGTAGGCCCGGCGATCTCAGGCAGGTCCGTTAGCTGTTTCCCCGTGAATTGTTCCCACAGGTAGCATGCGGTTCTCGTATAGTTGCCTGTCGGTGCGCGGCGCAGTTCCGCGATCAGCGATGCAGGATTGATCTTCGGCAGCGCCTCCGCCAGAATTTGCAGATTGGTGCCCTCGTGCTTAAGTGCAAACAGCACATGTACGATAGGATCATCTGTCGCGGGAGCGACGTGCTTCGGGATGGCCAGAAAGGTATCGGTCTGTTCAATGCGCGTAACCGGCTTCAGCAATGCCGGCCGGTCAGGAATAAAGGCACTCAGTGCGAGCGACTGGCGCAGGAATTCGTAACCTAAAGCAGCCATGTTTTTCTTCCTGAAAGAATGTTTTTCTTAATTTAACACAGTCCGCCATATTTTTTCTTCACATCTCCCGTTTTTGCCTCCACTCACTCAAAGCTTGCGCAGCAGTGCCCGAGACGATCCTTTTGGGAATTACATACTTGTCTTCCTGCATTTCGCTGGACGCCTTGCGGCGCAAGGCATTCCGCCGATACTGCATCTTTCGGCGCAAATTGGCCGGGTCACCGAGGGAGTCATCGATATAGTCCCCAAAAAATACTACCGATGAAATATCGGGTAATTAGTCCGATATTTCAATGATTTCGTAGCATCTGTGTGATGATGGTTGTTCATGTGCAGGCATGGGCATACAATGCGTGCATGTGATAGCATGCAAGGAGAATAAAATGGCTAACCTGAGCATTCGAAAGTTGGACGACGACACCATCACGCGTCTGCGCATCCGCGCGGCCCATCACCGAATATCGATGGAAGAAGAGGCGCGGCGCATTCTTCGTCAAGCGGTCGCCACCCCCAAACGGCTGGGCGACCTTTCCGGGCAGTTCTTTGGCCCCGAGTTTGGGGTTGAATTGGAACTTCCCCAACACGCTCCACACGAGCCGCTGAGTTTCGCCTGATGGTCGTCGTCGATACCAATGTGATTTCAGAAGTTATGCGCCCGCAGCCTTCACCGTCGGTTCTGAACTGGTTAAATGCCCAAGACGGCAACCAATTATTCATCACCACCGTGACGCTGGCAGAAATTGGCTATGGCCTGCGCATCTTGCCAGATGGCCAACGCCGGTGGCAGTTGCAAAGCCGTTTCGAGCAATTCATCGCACAAGCGTTTGAGGAAAGGGTGCTTGATTTTACTGCATCTGCCGCCCGCGCCTATGCTGAAATCATGGGGCATCGCAAGGAAGTTGGCCACCCCATGAGCCTACCGGACGGGCAAATTGCAAGCATTGCCCACACCCACGGGTTTGCCATGGCCACCCGAAACGTCAAGGACTTCGAGGATTGCGGCCTTGAACTGATTAACCCGTTTGAATAGATACATTCCCGGGAAGAGGGGCGCAGATCAAGCGTCGGAAGATTGTTCATGCTTCTCTGAGCCATTCCCATGTCCTCCTTACACCTTCGTCCAGGCTGATTCCGGGTTTCCATGAAAGCCGCGCCTCGATACGGGAAATGTCCAGTACGACTGCACGGACATCGATTTCCCGTGCCGGATGATAGGCCGTTTTCAGCCCGACACCCGCGACCTGTTCGACGATGCGCCGCACCTGGTTGATGCTATACCTCCTGCCGCTGCCCAGGTTATAGGTGCCGTTGTCTTGCGGCAGCGCTACGAAGCGCGCACAGGCTTCGGTAATGTCGTCGATGTAGATGAAGTCACGCACATTTTCGCCGTCGCCCCAGATGTCCAGCGGCGTGCCGCAGCGGGCATGTTCGAGCAGGGTGCGAATCAGCCCGAAACCGCTTTTAAGCGCTTGGCCCGGTCCGTAAGCATTAGACGGGCGTAGGATGGTGACGTTTTGGCCGCGTGCGCGAAAGGCATGGAGGAAGGCTTCCAGAGCCGCCTTGCCCGCGCCGTGATAGGAAAGCGGGGTAACAGGATCATCCTCATGCACAGGAAGGCGCTGTGGATTGCCATACAAGGTTCCACCCGACGAGAAAAAAATCAGGTGGGTTTCCGGGTAGGCTAGCAATGCTTCCAGCAGGCGCAGGCTGGGTGCAAGGTTCTCCAGTTCGAGGCTAGGATGATTGCCCGAACTGCCGGGCGTAGAGGCGGAGGCGAGGTGAATTACCGTGCCGCAATGAGACAGTAGTTTGGCCAGTAATTCCGGGTTGTCCATTCCGCCTTGCCGAAAATACGTATTCGTTGCCGAGGGCGGTGCATTGGGCGCGAGCACGTACACTTGCAGCCCTTCTCCGGCGAGCTTATTGGCTAGCGCGGTGCCGATGAAACCGCCGCCTCCCAATAGCAATACGTCGCTACGCTTCACCGGGCAGGCTCCAACAGTTGCCGATAGAGGTCGGCATAACGGTTGGCGCAGTCGTCCCAGGTGCCGATTGAGTCCCTTATCCATAGGCGTGCCGCTTCTCCTGCTTCCAGGTTGCAGAGGGGCTCGTCCAGCCAATCCAGCCCTTGGCGCAATTCATCGCGCGTGGTGGCAATCCAGCCAGTCTGGCCGTGCCGCACAATATCGCGGTGAGCGGCCAAATCAGAGGCGATCACCGGCAACCCCGCCGCCATCGCTTCCAGCATCACCTGCGGGCGCCCCTCGTCGTGGCGGCTCAGAGTAATCAAGCCAGCCGCGGCCGGAAACCATTGTTCCCGCAAGGCAGCGGGGTGAGTCGAGCCATGATAATGCACCCAGGAAGGCAAGGAAATCTGCTCCTGCATCGGGCCGAATAAGTGGAGTTCGTTGACCCCGTTGAACAAGCCCTCCCCCCATTCAAATAGATTGCCCAATTTGCCGCGCGTCAGTCGGCTGACGACCAGCCATTGTTTTGCACCCGCCGAGGGGCGGCGCCGTATGTCGAACCAGCCGGATTCAACCCCGAACGGAACCGGGCGGATGTCGGCAATATCGCCGAAAATACGCTTTAATTCGGGCGCCATCCATTCCGCATTGGGCGCCAGCACGGCACGGCGCTGTTTCAACACATGGCGCAAGGCCTGGCGCATACCCGGCATGGCC
>JAIOJO010000582.1 GCA_019911985.1 Sulfuricellaceae bacterium
CGAACACATTCCGCAATACTTCAGCGAACGCCTGGTGCGCCTGCCCCACAGCCGCTTTTGCTACCGACCGCCCGACTACGCCCCCGCCGTCGCGGAGCCGCCCGCTCTGAGCCGGGGCTATGTCACCTTCGGCTGCTTCAACAACCTGGCCAAGATCAACCCTGAGGTGATCGCCCTGTGGGCGGAAATCCTCGCCGCCGCGCCCGGCAGCCGGCTGCGGCTGAAATCCCTGGCCTTGGGCGACGAGGGCACGGCGGCGCGCTACCGCGCGTTGTTTGCCGAACAGGGCATAGGGCCGGAACGACTGGAATTTTCCGGATTTTCCAGCCATGCCGAGATGCTCGCCCAGTACGGCGAGATGGACATCGCCCTCGACCCCTTCCCCTTCACCGGCGGCCTGACTACCTGCGAAGCGCTATGGATGGGCGTGCCGCTGGTAACGCTGGCCAGCGGGCAATTGGTCAGCCGGCAATCCGCCAGTCTGCTGGCGAATCTGGAGAAATCCGAATGGATAGCGCAAACGCCCGGCCAATACCGAGACGCGGCGCTGAAACTGGCGTCCGATCCGGGCACGCTGGCCGCCCTGCGCAAAAGCTTGCGGGACGAAATGGCGCGCTCGCCCCTGTGCGACGGCGCGGGCTTTACGAAGGATTTGGAGTCCGCATACCAGCGGATGTGGCAAAACGCAGAAACGCATTGACCCTGGAAAATCTGTTCACCGCCGAGACACCGAGGCACGGGGCCGCAGCTTGGCGGTAAGCGCAGCGAACCCCAACGCACCGTCGCCGGAAATATCCGCCGTGCCGCGATTCAAAGGCCGGTGTGTCGGGGTTCACGATGTTCACCCCAAGCTACGATCGATGCCGTGGTAAATAGATTGCCGTTTCGATCTCGCCTTAGAGGCTGTTTTAGAAAATCCTAAGCCCGCTTATTAAGATGCTTCTTATAGGCGGGCGATGGTTCGAGAAGCCGTTTCCGGCTTCTCGAACGCACTTACGGGGTCAGCGTGAAAGGCGCGCTGGCGTTCACCGTCAGCGGCGTGCTGTAGGTTTGCGGCAGCGTGGCTCCGCTTCCCGGCGGAATGCCCGTGGCCGTGACCGGGCGGGTAAACGAACCGCTGAAGTTCGTCGTCACTTGGGCCGGAAGTTGTCCCTGCTGGTTCAAGGGTATCGTCATGTCCATAGTGCCGCCGCCTTGCGCCCCGTCGCTGCTCACCGCGCTCCAACTGCCCGAAAAGCGCAGCGTGTTAGCCGCTATATCGCCCGCCAGCGTGCCGTCGAAACGCCCCACCGCGTCGATGTTGATCGGCACCGATACCGGGGGAATCGTCACGCCGGGTATCGTCGTAGGTATCGTCACCGAAGCGGTGAAGCTGATCGGCGGGTCCAGGCGGAAGGCTCCGCTATAGGTGCCGGTGAGTACCGGGCTGCCGCTGGTCGGCACCAACATGGCTTCCCACGAGCCGTCGACCACCACGTTGGTCGTGTAGGTCTTATTGATGCCCAATTGCGGTATATCCACCGGTATCGAGATCGCCTGGGTCTGGTTGATCGCGCCCTTGAAGCGGCGGTCGGCAGGGAAGGAAGAACCGGCGAACAGCGCTTGCTGCGGCAGCGTAATATCCGCCGTCACATTGTAAGTATACGAGGCGCCGTCGCTGCCGATCGCGCTGCCGGTCACCTGCGCCTGCCACTCAAGCCCGCTCAGCTTGGTAAACTGGATCGCCCGCGGCGTGGTGTTGACGTTGTCGGTATACGTGCCGGTGAGCGCCTGGGTCGCCACGTCGTAATCCGCCTCGAAACGGAAACTCACGCCCGAACCGTCGGAGGTCGCACCCGCGCCGGAAACGTGGGCGACGAGGTTGCCCGCGGCGTCGGTGATAATACGCAAATCCACCGATACCGACGCCTTGCTCGGGTCGATCGTGACCGTCTTGCCGGTGGAACTGGTCGCCGTGCCCCGCAAATTGCCCACCATCGCGCCCACCAACTGATTACCGGCGCTCGGCGGCGTTTGCGGCGTCGAGGTTTCGATGCTGAGCGCCGTCAGGGTATGGGGGCGATCGAAAGAGCGGATCAGCAGCTTGACCGGGCCGGTATAAGGATAGTTCTGCTCGTCGACTTTGTTGCCGTTGAAATAGAACTGCGCCTTGTCGTTCGCCCAAACGATTTTGTAATCGCCGCAAAAATTATTGTTGGCCAACGTCGCGCCGCTCACTTGGCGCACCGTGTAGTTGCCGCTGTTGTTGACGAAAGTGTTCAGGGTGGCGCCGTAATCCCAGCGGGACGTAAAACCGAGATCCTGCTGGATCGGGTACTGCTTGCTGCCGGCCGCGCCGGTGAAATTAGGGTTGGCTTGGCCCAGCACGATGTTGTTGTAGCCGTACTGGGTCATCGGAAAACAGCCGGTCCACGCCACGGTCAAGGGCGAGGTAAACTCGTTCACCGTCACCGCCTCGTCGTAGTCCTGGCCCTGACCCGTTTGGAACCACTGATCGTACGGGTTGCCGTCCTTGTCGCTGTCGCTGGGATCGTAGCCGATATTGTCGCCCACGGTCAGCGTTCCACCTTGCAGCCCAGCCGTTCCGTAAACTTTCCATTGGTTCATGTCCAATAAATTGGTCACGGTCGCTCCTGCCTGGACACTCCATATCAGCAAAGCCGCTCCGAGCCAAAATCCTATATGTTTTTTCATGATTCCTCCTCCCTTAACAGGGTCCATATTCACATCTTCTAATATGAATTGTAGCTCCATAAATCCTTATTTAAAGAGCAATGGAATAGCGCGTAATAGCAAATCGGCGAAGTTTCCCGGCGCCCAGCCAACATCTCGTTTGAGGGAATACCGGCATCACGGGTTTTATGCGCTATTTCTGGCCGCCGACACGCCCAAGCGGACGACTAAAGGGGCGCTCGCCAGAATTTTGGTTGACACCCGTTTCGACGATGCTAGAATGTGCGCCTTCGACAAGATTACCCCCATGGGGGAAGCCGCAAAGTCGCAATAAGACTTGCGCTAAATGCAGTAGCCGAGGCTGGAATAAGGCGTTACACGCTCTCCATCCTCCACCGAGTTCGCCGCTTTTTGTCGCCTGCCGAGGGGAGATTGAGTTTTTCTTCCAGTGCGGGTAAAATGCGCAGCTTCTCTAGTCCCCATCGTCTAGAGGCCTAGGACATCGCCCTTTCACGGCGGTAACACGAGTTCGAATCTCGTTGGGGACGCCAAGTTAGCACAGAGGGCTTGGAGTAAAATCCAAGCCCTTTGATTTTGCCGATTACCTGTAAGGGTATATGCGGAGTGGTAGTTCAGTTGGTTAGAATACCGGCCTGTCACGCCGGGGGTCGCGGGTTCGAGTCCCGTCCACTCCGCCATCTTATTTGTGACACCTGCCTGGGGCCGCCTGCTTCACCTTGATGCGTGAACGGCCTGCAAGCTGTTTTATTCTAGGAATGAGCCCCATCCTCCGGGGAGACCGGCCATGCGAACCAAGCTTCCCTACATCGAACCGACAATACGCACCATTGCCGGCTCCTTGATTACGGCAAGCGGCCTGATCCTGTTTCTGTACCCCAGTCACGCCTTAATCGGCCTGATCCTTCTCTTTTTCGTCAGCCTGAACCTGGCGCAATCCGGCTTTACCCGTTTCTGCCTCATGGAAAGAATCCTCAGGAAAGCGGGCTTCCGCAGCGAACTCGACGAAATCCGCGACCTCAACAAGGCCATGGCTGTAGGCGAGGCGCAGACGGCGGGGTATCTCGAAACGCTGAACATGCTGAACGAGGTCGTCATCGAAATTTCGCCCGACGCCATTCTGCTCAATGCCTCCGAACCCTTAGGCAGCCTGCTGGGCGAAAAATGCGCGCCGCAATTCCAGCCCGGCATGTCGATCGAACGCATCGTCGCCGAGCAAGACCGCTTCGTAGTCCGCGAGATGCTATCCAACGTGCTCGGCGGCAAGC
>JAIOJO010000583.1 GCA_019911985.1 Sulfuricellaceae bacterium
ATTCCGCGCCGGGTTTTCCGCCGGGGTGGCTGTCGGACGGCCTGCCGCCCGCGTTGCCTGGCCCGGAGCGTCCGGCTCCCGGCGCGGAATTGCGCGGAGCGGAGCGTCCGCGGCCTTGCCCGTGCCCTTGCTCGCGGCCGCGGTTCTGGCCGTTGGGAATGGGTTCGGGCTTGGCGTTGCGGTCGGGTTCGAAGCCGGGCACGACTTCCTCGGGCAATTCGCGCTTGATGAGCCGTTCGATGTCCGCCAGCAGCTTGTATTCGTCCACGCAGACCAGGGGGGCGGCTTCGCCTTCCGATCCGGCGCGGCCGGTGCGTCCGATGCGGTGGACGTAATCTTCCGCGACGTTAGGCAACTCGTAGTTGATGACGTGCGGCAGTTCGCTGATGTCGATGCCGCGCGCGGCGATATCCGTCGCGACCAGCACTTGCAGGCCGCCGTTTTTGAATTCCGACAAGGCGCGGGTACGGGCCGCCTGGCTCTTGTTGCCGTGGATGGCCATGGACGGGATGCCGTCCTTGTCCAATTGTTCGGCCAAGCGGTTGGCGCCGTGTTTGGTGCGAGTGAAGACTAGCACCTGGTGCCAGTTGCGCTCCTTGATCAGGTGGGCGAGCAGCTCGCGCTTGCGTTCGCGGTCCACCGGGAAAACCTTCTGCGCTACCGTGTCGGCGGTGGCGTTGCGGCGCGCCACTTCGATCAAGGTCGGCTTGTCGAGCAAAGTGTCGGTCAGCGCCTTGATCTCGTCGGAGAAGGTCGCGGAGAACAGCAGGTTCTGACGTTTTTTCGGCAGCAGCGCGAGGACGCGCTTGATGTCGCGTATGAAGCCCATGTCCAGCATGCGGTCGGCTTCGTCCAGCACCAGGATTTCGACGTGAGACAAGTCCAGGGTTTTTTGCTGCACGTGATCCAGCAGGCGGCCCGGCGTGGCGACCAGAATATCGACGCGGCTTTTCAGTTGCTTGATCTGCGGGTTGATGTTGACTCCGCCGAACATCATCATCGAGGTCAGCGGCAGGTATTTGCCGTAGACCCGCACGCTTTCCTCGACCTGGGCGGCGAGTTCGCGGGTGGGGGTGAGGATCAGCGCGCGGATCGGCGGGCGTCCCTCGGACGGGCCTTTGACGCTCTTGTCGGAAAGCCGGTGCAGCATAGGCAAGACGAAACCGGCGGTTTTACCGGTGCCGGTCTGCGCCCCGGCCAGCAAATCGCCGCCCGCCAGCACGGCGGGAATGGCTTGCAACTGGATCGGGGTGGGGGTGGTATAGCCGTGTTCGGTTACGGCGCGGATAAGTTCTTCGGACAGGCCGAGGGCTGAAAATGACATAAATTTCCTGAAATAATATCGGCCTGTCGCCATTGTCGGCGCCAGTCTAAGGCTGATGGGGTAAAGTTCGACGTGCCCGGATGGGCGGACGGCACTGAGACTGGTGCGAGTGCCGTAGCGGCGCATTGTAGCAGAGCGCCGGCTAAGAAACTGTTTTATTTAAAATCCCGTGTCCGCGGCACGCTTAAACAATTCTTTTACGCCGACCACAGCGGCCCCTCGTCCATCAGCGGAATCTGTTCGCGCAGCTCCAGGATGCGGTCTTGCCAATAGCGCTGGGTATTGAACCAGGGGAAAGCCGCCGGAAAGGCCGGGTCGTCCC
>JAIOJO010000584.1 GCA_019911985.1 Sulfuricellaceae bacterium
CGTAAGCCTGCAGACGCTCGCGCGTACCTTCCTTCACCTTGACCTGCACGACCACGGTGTCGCCTGGGGCGAAAACGGGGATTTCTTTGCCCAGGCGGGCGATTTCTTCCTGTTCCAACTGTTTGATCAGATTCATTGCAATACTCCAGCTTAAGTTTGCTTATCGGCGTCCTGTTCCTGCTGATACTCGGCCAGCAGCCCGGACTCCTCTTTTGTCAACTGACGAAGCGCCAATAAATCCGGCCGCCTCTGCCAGGTTCTGCCCAACGCCTGTTTTAGGCGCCAGCGGTGAATATGGGCATGGTTGCCGGTCATTAAAACCGGCGGCACCGCTTCCCCACGGTAAATCTCGGGCCGGGTGTAGTGGGGGTAATCCAACAGGCCGTTTACAAATGAATCTTGCGCCGCGGAATCCGCATCGCCCAAAGCGCCCGGCAACTGGCGCACCAAGCAATCGATCGCGACCATCGCCGCCAGTTCGCCACCGGACAAGACATAATCGCCGATGGAAATTTCCTCGTCCACCTGGCCCGCCAGCAAGCGCTCGTCTATGCCTTCGTAGCGCCCCGCCAGAAAAATCAGGCCGGGCTGCATTAACAATTCCATCACCACGGCGTGGTTCAATTGCCGCCCTTGGGGCGATAAATAAATCACTCTCGGCCGTTCCACGCCGGCTTCCGCCTGGCGCTGTTTCGCCGCGGCTATCGCCTTGTCCAGCGGCTCGGCCAGCATCACCATGCCGGGGCCGCCGCCGTAAGGCCGGTCGTCCACCGTGCGGTGATTGTCCGCGGTGAAGTCGCGTGGGTTCCACAACTGCAAATGGTACAGATTTTCCTCGGCCGCCCGCCGGGTGATACCGTGGCGGGTCAGCGCTTCGAACATTGGCGGAAACAGCGTAATGACGTCGAATTGCGGAATCATTCAGTAGTCCGCGCCCCACTCCACCGTAATTTCGCCGCCCGGTTTATCCACCTTCAACACCACGTGAGCGACGAAAGGGATCAGCAACTCCCGCTCTCCCTGCCGCACCTGCAACACGTCGTTGGCGCCGGTTTCCAGCAAGCCGACGACACGGCCCAGGTCTTCGCCGGCGGTGTTTTTCACGCTGAGGCCGATTAAGTCGGCCCAGTAGAATTCGTCCGCCGGCGGTTCCGGCATCGCGCTGCGCGAAACGGCAATTTGCTGGCCCTGCAGCGCCAGGGCGGCATCGCGGTCGGCCACCCCCGCCAGCTTCACCACCACGCCTTTGCTATGCACTCCGCTGGCGGCGACGCGGCATTCGCGCCAATCGCCGTCCCGGCCCAGCCACCAAGTCGGGTAATCGAGCAGGCTATCCGGCGTTTCGGTCAGGGCATGCACCCGAACCCAACCCTGCACGCCGAACGGGGCCGCAACAAACCCCATCACCACCAAATCTTTAGGCGGCAGCAACGTTTCCTGCGCGCTTCACCAATTTGGCAACGGCGTCGCTCAGCAAGGCACCGTGGCTTTGCCAATAGGCCAAGCGTTCCTGATTCAAGCGCAGGCCTTCTTGATTTTCACCGGCGACGGGATTGTAGAAGCCCACGCGCTCGATAAAGCGGCCATCGCGACGATTGCGCGAATCCGCAACGACTACGTTGTAAAACGGGCGCTTTTTGGCGCCGCCACGAGCAAGTCGAATAATAACCATAGTTTTTAGCCTGTAACCCAAAAATCGAAAAGTGCGGAATTCTACTGGAAAACACCCGCCGCTGACAAGCGCGCCGTGCATCGCAAGCCTAAATTTAGAT
>JAIOJO010000585.1 GCA_019911985.1 Sulfuricellaceae bacterium
TTCACAGTTCTCAGCGGGAAAAGCCCATCAAAACAAGTACCGCTCCTGAGAGCCCTATATTTTTCATAAGTTATTGATATTATAAAATATATAGTTTTGCCTAATTTTTCGGCAGAATAAAAAAATTCCGTATGGATAAAAGTGTTACGCGATTGAAACACGCTTACCCACAAAGTTATCCACAGATTCTGTGGAGAACCGAAAAAACCCTTTGAGCTAATGTAGTTAAAGCCTATTTCCAGAATCGGCCACAAGGAACACCCCTAATCCTATCCAGCGGCCTACTGCAAGTCCATGATAGTATTTGCCTGCCCTTGAATACGCCCTTATTCCACATGCATTTTATTTACGAGGTGATTTCAATATATGCCTATGAACAATTTTCAGTTACTACACTCCCTCCCCTTCAAGGGGAGGGTTGGGGTGGAGATGGGGTCGGAATGCCGATTAAAATGGGGGGGTCATTCACCCCATCCCCCTCCCAGCCTCCCCCTTGAAGGGGGAGGAGTGTTCGCACCACATTGCCTGAGAATCGTTCAGAGGCATATTTCAATATGACCTGCTCCGCCATTATGAACCCTCATCCGATCACGCTGCGGGCCAGCGATACCGTGGCGACAGCCCTGGATAAAACCCTGGCGCACCGCGTCAAGAGCCTGCCGGTGCTGGACGACAAGGGCCGCTACCTGGGAATGTTCGGCCTGCACCATTTGCTCGGCCAGATGCTGCCCAAGGTCGCTAGGCTGGAGGAAGGCCTAGGCGACCTGGCTTTCGTCTCCGATATGATCGAGCAAATGCGCGAAAAAATGGACGCCATCCGCCAGCAACCCGTCAGCGCCCTTATCGACGGCCATACTGCGCCCATCCATCCCGAGACCTCGCTGACGGAGGCGGTATTGCTGCTCTACCGTAACGGCGAGAACCTCGCCGTGGTGGAGCGGGACAGCGGGCGGCTGGCCGGCTTGATTTCGCCCTGGGAAGTGCTGGCAAAACTGGCATAGGAAACGAATGATGCATGGAGAAAACGGTGCCGCCGCAGGGGTGATTTTCGGCTGGGACCCGTTGTGGATCGCCGCCGGTTTATTCGTCGCCACCTATGCGGTGGTGGTCAGCGAACGGATCAACCGCGCCATCGTCGCGCTGCTCGGCGCGGGGCTGATGATTCTGAGCGGCGTGCTCACCCAGCAAGCGGCGGTTCGCGGCGTCGATTTCAATACCCTGGGCTTGCTGGTGGGCATGATGGTGATCGTCGCCATCACGCGCCAATCCGGCGTGTTCCAGTTCGTGGCGATCTGGTCGGCCAAAAAGGTACAGGCCGAGCCGCTGGGAATACTGCTGATGCTGGCCCTATTCACCGCGCTGTTCTCGGCGCTGCTGGACAACGTCACCACCGTGCTGCTGATCGTCCCGGTGACACTGCTGATTACCGAGGAACTCAAGGTCCGCCCCTACCCCTTCCTCTTCACCGAAATCGTCGCCTCGAATATCGGCGGCACCGCCACCCTCATCGGCGACCCGCCCAATATCATGATAGGCTCGGCGGCCAATCTCAGCTTCAACGATTTCGTTTTCAACTTGATGCCGATCGCTCTGCTCATTTTCGGCCTGACGATGATCCCGATTGTGCTGGTGTGGCGCAAGGACCTGGTAGCCAGCGACCGCGACCGCCTGCGCGTGATGGCATTCAAGGAACGGGAAGCGATTACCGACTCGCGCCTGCTGAAGCAGTCCCTCGCCGTCCTGGCCCTCGTCACAGCCGGTTTTGTCATGGCCCATCCCCTGCGCCTGGAACCGGCCACCATCGCCCTATTCGGCGCGGCATTGCTGCTGCTGTTGCACAACTTTCCGCATAAAGCCGAGGAACAGGCGAAGCATGTGCACCATTCCTTCGCCGAAGTGGAGTGGGTCACCATTTTCTTCTTCGTCGGACTGTTTATCGTGGTCTACGGTATCGAACAGGCCGGCCTCATCGGCCTGGCCACCCGCCAGATGCTGAGCATGACCGGCGGCGACATTCGGATATTGAGCATGGCCATTCTATGGGGCTCGGCGGTTTTCTCCGCCTTAGTCGACAACATCCCCTTCGTCGCCACCATGATCCCCCTGATTAAATCCATGGCACCGGCATTAGGCGGAGAGCAAGCGCTCATTCCGCTGTGGTGGTCCCTGGCGCTGGGGGCCTGCCTAGGCGGCAACGGCTCGCTGATCGGCGCGAGCGCCAACCTGGTGGTGGCGGGCTTCGCCGAACGCGCCGGGCACCCCATCCGCTTCACCACCTTCCTGCTGCATGCCGCGCCGCTGATGCTCGGCAGCATCGCCATCAGCAGCGCGTATATCTGGTTCCGCTACCTTTAACCGACTCAATTCGCCATCATGCACTCAGCCACCGCAGCCGAAACCGTATTCGGCCTCAGCCCCCTCTTCCTCTCCTTGACGATTTTCGCCTTGACTTACGCCGTCATCGTCACCGAAAAGATCAATCGCGCCATCGTCGCGCTGCTCGGCGCCGGACTGATGATACTGGGCGGCGCTTTGACTCAGGAACAGGCCTTCGCCGGAATAGACCTCAACACCATCGGCCTGCTCACCGGCATGATGGTGATTGTCGCCCTGACCCAGAAATGCGGCGTGTTCCAATATGTCGCCATCGTCGCGGCTAAGCGCGCCAAGGCCGACCCCTGGAAGCTGCTGATGATGCTGGCGACGGTCACGGCGGTTTTTTCCGCCTTTCTCGACAACGTCACCACGGTGCTGCTGGTGACGCCGGTGACTCTGTTGATCGTCGAAGAACTCAAGCTCTCGCCTTATCCCTACCTTTTCACCAACATACTCGCGTCCAACATCGGCGGCACCGCCACCCTGATCGGCGACCCGCCAAACATCATGATAGGCTCGGCGGCGGGGCTGACATTCAACGATTTCGTCATGCACCTGACGCCGGTCATCGTAGTGGTTTTTTGCGCCACTCTGCTGCCGATTTATCTGATTTGGGGCCGCCGTCTGCATGCCGCGCCGGAGCTACGCGCGCGCGTGATGGCATTTAACGAACGCGAGGCGATAACCGACCGCCTGCTGCTGAAGCAGGCCTTGAGCGTGATTTCCCTGGTCATCCTGGGTTTCGTTCTGGCCCACCCGCTGCACATGAAACCCGCCACTATCGCCATGTTCGGCGCCGCTGTGCTGCTCCTGCTGCGCACTGCCGGCAAAGAGGCCGAGGAACAAAGCCATACGGTGCAGAAAACCTTTGCCGAAGTGGAATGGGTGACGCTGTTTTTCTTCATCGGCCTGTTCGTGGTGGTAGCCGGCATTGAGAAAGCCGGCGCGCTGCGCTGGCTCGCGCAGGAGATCGTCGCGGCCACCGGCGGCCATTACAGCGCCACCGCCCATACCATCCTATGGGTGTCGGCGGTGCTGTCAGCGGTTGTGGACAACATCCCCTTTGTCGCCACCATGATTCCGGTGATCCAGAACATGGCGCCAGCCTATGGCGCCGGCCACCTTCAACCGCTATGGTGGGCCTTATCCCTAGGCGCCTGCCTGGGCGGCAACGGCACCTTGATCGGCGCCAGCGCCAACCTGGTGGTCGCCGGAATCGCCGAACGCTCCGGCCACCCCATCCGTTTCGTCAGATTCACCTTGATGGCTTTTCCCTTGATGCTCATGAGCGTGGGGATCAGCAGCCTATATATTTCCTGGCGCTATCTTTAGAAAGGCGAGGGAAGGCTGCGGAGGCATGCGGCAGCACGCTTTTTCCCATTACCCATTACCCATTACCCATTACCCATTACCCATTACCCATTCGCACCGGCCGAATAAAAAACGCCTCCACTCGGGAGGCGTTTTTTCCGGCAAGCGTATCTGCCGAATCAGCCGGCGCGCTCGTGCACGGCGCGGGCCGCGGTTGCGGACGGCATGTTTTGCTCGATCCAATGTTTCAGATGAATGGCATCGTCGATCCGGCCGCGCTTGCCGCCGGAATCCAACAGCACAATGATCAGCGGGCGTCTTGCGACCCTAGCCTGCATCACCAGACAATGCCCGGCCTCGTTGATGAATCCGGTCTTGCTCAAACCGATCTGCCAGTTCCTGTTGCGCACTAAGGCATTGGTATTTTTGAATCCGATCACCCGCTTATGGGTCGCGAGTTCATAGCTGCCGGTCGTGGTGATTTTGCGGATCAAATCGTAGTGGTACGCGGCCACGACCATTTTGCTCAAGTCCTCGGCCGTTGCGGCATTCGCGCTATGCAGGCCGGTCGGATCGACAAACGTGCTGTGGCGCATGCCGATTTCGCGGGCCTTGCGATTCATGGCGGCTATAAACGCCGGATATCCTGCCGGATAGGCGTGGGCGAGCGCCGAAGCGGCCCGGTTTTCGGAGGACATCAGCGCCAATTGCAACATTTCACGGCGGCTCAAAGTCGTTCCCACGCGCAGGCGGGAAGACGAGTTGCGCAAGGTATCCACATCTTCATTCTTAATGGTCAGGCGCTCGCTCATGGACGGCTTGGAGTCCAGCACGACCATCGCCGTCATCAGCTTGGTGATGGACGCAATGGGCATTTTATCTTCGGGATTCTTGGCGTAAAAAGTCGTGCCGTTTTTTTGGTCGATTATGAGCGCAGAAGTCGAGCTCAGGCGGGGTGGATGTTCGCCGATCGCGCTATTTTCGTGTTTTCCGGCCGCGCTTGCCGCGGTCATTGCCGGAATCTGAAGTATCGAGACCACGGTCAGGGCCGCTAGTAGTTTAAGTCGCATCATTCCTCCAAGCCGAAAACAGGCAACAGTATACTAGACAAAACGACGTTAGGTAAAAGGCAATTTATTACAAGATGTTGCGAACAAACATTAAGGTAATTAATAATTGAAACGAACCATAGCCTTACGCGCTCCTCAGCGGCGATTCCCGACCCTTATTCCGCCAGCATTTCTTGAAGGTATTCTTCGACCGCGGTCACTTGCCGGTCTTCCTCCCCTGCGCTATCGACGCTGGGCGGCAGCCTGCGTCCTTTGCGCAATGCCGGAGCAGGCGGCACCTGTTCGCTTTCGCTGTGAAGATCGTGCAGCTTGCTCTTCAGATGTTGCGGCAAGTCATAGCCCACCACGGCAACGCCCTGGCGCGTGGTTTCGAGCAAGGCCTGCTCCCGGAAATGACTGCTGCCGCTCAACTCTATCATCTGCCATCCCTTAAATTTGAGCAGTTTCGCCAAGCAGCTAATTTCGCGGTTCGTGCCGCTCTCGACGGCCACATAATCGCCATAGTCGAGCAGCATGCCGCCGCGAATTTTGATGTGCAGGCAAGGCTCGTCATGGCTGGGCGAAACGTAAATCACTTCGTTTTTCAGCAGCCGCGCCAAGGCCATGCGATAGCGCCCTTCCTGCAATAAGCTCCGCGCATTTTCACGCTCATCTTCGCCACCGTCCCCCAAGGGCAAACACGAGCGGGCGCCGTTGCTGGACGACGTAACGTTCCGGGGCGGCTCCTGGAACGACGCGATGGACGCGGACGGATTTATATCTTCTCTAGGTTGCTCTAAGCGCATAGCACCTCCAACGAAACTATAATATGCCAATTAATTATATAGATACGGCAATTTCACAAGGCTATGGATCAACTATACACCGTAAACAATATTATGCAAGCATCAGGAGTAACCTAAAACAATATGATTTTGTTTGATTAAGTGATCGAATTTCAGATAAATACTTGCCAGGGTAAGCGCGAGGCCGCAATCAAGGCAATGGCGTTCCAATGGGATGCGGCACCGGCACTAAATCAAATGGCCGCCTGGACAGGCTCGATTTGGATTGAAAAAGCCTGCAAGGCCTTGATCGGGGAGCGACAGCCGGGAGAAACGGGCAGCCTACTCGCTCCGGGCCGGCGGCTCGGAGCGTTCTTCCAGCCATTCCCTCCAGACGGCGAAAGCCACGGCGAGGATGACCGGCCCCAGGAACAGGCCCACCAGGCCAAACGCGGCCAAGCCGCCCAACACGCCGAAAAACGCCAAAATAAAGGGAATTTTTATACTCTGCGCAAGCACCAATGGGCGCACGACATTATCCACCCAGGATACCGCCAGCGCGCCCCACAAAAGCAGGCCTACTCCGGCACCGGTTTCGCCGGTCAACAGCAGCCACAATCCCAAGCTGCCCCACACCAAGGGCGTGCCGAAGGGAATCATCGCGAATAATACGGTAATCGCAGCGAGCATGGCCGGAGCCTGAAGCCCTGCCGCCCAGTAACCCAGCCCGGCAACCGCGCCCTGCACCAAGGCGGTCAGAACAATGCCGTACAGCACGCCGCGGGTGGCGCCGCCCACGGCGTCGAGATAGCCTCTCACCCGGGTACCCAGCATGGATTCGAGCACGCGCGCAAACTGCTCCATGAAGCCCGCTCCGCTCCGGTAAGCGAAGAAGAGCGTAAGCAGAGCGAAGCCCATTTTCGCCAGATTGCGGCCTATGCCCCCAAGAATGCTCACTATCGCTTGATTGGCGTGAGCAAACAGGGTGTGAATTTCAGCCTTGAAGCTGACAGGATCGGCGGTCGCCCGGGCGAACCAATCGGCGATATCCGGCCCGACCAGGGGCAGATCCGTGACAAAGCGGGGAAGCGAGATGCCGCCGTTCATCAGCTTGCCGCTGAGCAACCCGGCGGCGGCGGACAACTCCCCCTTGAGCACAACCAGCAGCCACAGCACGGGGATTACCGCCACGGCGGCCACTATCAGGGTCATCAGCAGGGCCGCTATATTGGCCCGTCCATGCAGCGCCCGGAGCAGCCGGCTATACGCCGGCCAACTGGAGTAGGCGAGAATGCCGGCCCACGCTATCGGCACGAGAAAAGGGGCGAGCACCAGCCACACCCCGATCAGCAGCGCCGCCAGGAACAGGGCAAGCAGCACCCGCCGTGCCAGCGGATGGGAGGTCAGTTCACGCATGCGTTTCTATCCGCCATGCCGGTCTTCTTTATACGCAGGCCGGGTGGCGATCAGGCTGGCGATCACCGAGGCGGCGAGAATGATGCCGATGACCAGCAACGAGGCTTGGGTGGGAACATGCACCCAGTGCGCCGCGAGCATCTTGCCTCCGACGAACATCAACACGAACGCCAGCCCATATTTGAGCAGATGGAAGCGCTCGGCCATGTCCGCCAGCAGAAAATACAGCGCGCGCAAGCCCATGATGGCAAAGATGTTAGAGGTGAAGACGATAAAAGGGTCGGTGGTGACGGCAAAAATGGCCGGGATGGAATCGACCGCGAACACCACGTCCGAGGCTTCGATCAGCAACAGCACCAGGAACAACGGCGTGAACAATCTCACGCCATTTTCCACCACGCTGAAACGCTCCCCGCGAAAGCCGTCGCTGAACGGCAGAACCTTTTTCGCCCAGCGCAGCAGCGGATTCTTGTCGAGGTCGGGTTCTTTTTCCGCTGCGACCAGCATGCGCATGCCCGTAATCAAGAGGAACACGCCGAATAGATAGAGTATCCAGGAGAACTGCCCCACCAGCCACACCCCGGCCAGAATCATAAGGGCACGCAACGCGATGGCGCCCAGTACCCCGTAGAGCAGTACCCGGCGTTGCCATTCGCTAGGCACGGCGAAATGCCCGAAGATCAGCAGGAACACAAAAACATTGTCCACCGACAAGGATTTCTCGATAAGGTAGCCGGCCAGAAACTCCAGGGCTTTGGCATCGGCCACGGCGCGCCCTGCCGATTCGCTGAGGTACGCCCACAATCCCAGTGCAAATAGCAGCGCCAGGCCGACCCAGACCGCCGACCAGCCCGCCGCTTCCTTGACGCTCACCCGATGGGCGCGTCCGCCGCCGAAGGTAAGCAAATCCAGGAACAGCATACCCAGCACGAAAGCCAGGAAGGCTCCCCACATCCACGGTTCGCCGATGGTATCCATCGACTACAGCGCTTGCTTCAAAGCGGCGATACGCTCTTCCAACGGCGGATGGGTCATGAACAGACGCTTGAGTCCTCCGCCGACCCCGCCGGAAATGCCGAAGGCGGCCATTTTCTCCGGCAGCGGCGCCGGCTCGTGCTGCGCCTTGAGGCGCTCCAGCGCGGCGATCATCGCGCCCCGCCCGGCCAGCGACGCACCGCCGGAGTCGGCACGAAATTCCCGCTGGCGCGAGAACCAGAAAACGATGATCGAGGCCAGAATGCCCAGCACCATCTCGGCGATAATCATCGTGACGAAAAATGCCGGCCCCTGGCCGCGCTCGGTCTTGAACACGAGCTTGTCCACCAAGTGGCCGATGACGCGGGAGAAGAACATCACGAAGGTGTTGACCACACCTTGGATGAGCGCCAGGGTCACCATGTCGCCGTTGGCGACATGGGAGATTTCGTGCCCGAGCACCGCTTCCGCCTCGCTCTTGTTCATCGCCTGCAACAGGCCGGTGGATACCGCCACCAGCGCATTGTTCTTGTTCATGCCGGTGGCAAAGGCGTTAACTTCGGGCGAGTCGAAAATCGCCACTTCCGGCATACCGATGCCGGCTATCTGCGCCTGGCGCCGCACGGTATCCACCAGCCAGACCTCGCCGGGGGTGCCGGGCGTTTCGATGACTTGCGCGCCGACCATGCGCTTGGCGCTCCACTTGGAAATCGCCAGCGAGATGAACGAGCCGCCCATCCCCATCACGGCGGCGAAAACCAACAGCGAGCCGAGATTCAAGCCCTGTTGGTTGAGATAAGGCTCCACACCGAGCAGGCGCAGCGTGAACGAAAGTACCAGTACAATGGCTAGATTGGTAGCGAGAAATAAGGCGATGCGTTTCATGGTTTACTCTTCCCGTCGTGAGGTGGGCGCCAAAGGCGAGTTTGCGTGGCGCGCCACCCTGCTTTAAGGTGCAAAACAAACAGTGTAATCTTCATTCTAGCTTCTAAAAAGTCGAATATAATTGATAATTACATCGTAAATTACGAAGACTATATTGGCTATGATCGCGTGAATTACAAGCATCTGCACTACTTCTGGATGGTGGCCAAAGCCGGCGGCGTGACTCGCGCCAGCGAGCGCTTGCACTTGACGCCGCAAACGATCAGCGGCCAGTTGAGCTTGTTCGAAGAGACGCTGGGCGAGGCGCTGTTTAATCGCAGCGGACGCCATTTCGAGCTCACCGAGGCAGGGCGGCTGGTGCTGAGCTATGCCGAGGAAATTTTTTCGCTGGGCCAGGAACTCGAAGAGGCCTTGCATCACCGCCCCACCAGCCGCCCGCAGCCGCTTCGGGTGGGCGTTTTCGACGCCATACCGAAATTCCTTGCCTATCGTCTGCTGGAACCGGCAATGGCGCATCCCGATCCGCCGCACATCATTTGCCGGGAAGGCAAGCTCGCCAGCCTGCTAGCGGAACTGGCGATCCACAGGTTCGACATCGTGATCGCCGACGGCCCCATGCCGCCTTCTATCGATGTGCGCGGCTACAGTCATCTGCTCGGCGAGTGCGGCCTCACCTTCTTTGCCACGGCGGAACTGGCCCAACGCCACCCCGGCGAGTTCCCGGCGCGCCTGGACGGCGCCCCATTGCTCATGCCGGGCGAAGACGCCGCGGCGCGGCCCAAACTGATGCGCTGGTTCAGCGACAAGGGCATACGTCCGCGCATCGTCGGCGAATTCGACGACGGCGCCCTGATGACGGCCTTCGGCCAAGCCGGGGTCGGAATATTCGCATCCCCTACCGCGGTTGCCGAGCAAGTGGCGCGGCAGCACGATGTGGTCGCCATCGGCGCCAGCGAGGAAATCACCGAGCGTTTCTATGCCATATCCGTGGAGCGCAAGCTTACCCATCCCGCCGTGGTGGCGATAACGGATTCGGCCCGAAAACTGTTGTTTCAACCGGCCGAGGCACCGTCTTTGCGGAGACAAAACAAAGCCCGGCAATAAACGGCTTATCGCCGCTCCCGACTCGCTCCGGCGAATGATTACAAACTTGTAATCCACCCGTCAGCATTCTGTCGCTCTACACCGGGTATCCTAAGAACCTGTCTTAAACCCAGATAATCCCGTGCCCCCCCTTGCCGCCAATCCGCCGGGATGCAAGGGTGCCGTTTTTAATTTTTTAGGAATACGTATGCCACCCCCTTGGATAGCCCGGGCGCCATGGCGTCTCTTGATTTTCCTTATCGCCAGCATCGGCTTGAACGGCGCCGGACAGACCGCCAGCGCCGCAGGAATGGCGCTGCCGCAGCTCATCGAAAGCGCCGTTCAAAACAACAAGGATTTGCAGGCCGCGCGCTATGCCGTGGAAGGCGCGCGTGCGCGTTTGCTGCAAGCGGGGCTGGCGTCGAATCCGCGGCTGGACATGAGTGCGAAAAACGACCGCATTTTTAACAACGAGGGCGAGTACACCGCCAGCATCGGCGTCAGCCAGTCGTTCTCGGTGGCCGGCCGCCTTGCTCGGCAAAAAAACGTCGCGCGGGTGGACGTGGCCCTGGCCCTGGCCGAGATCAAACAGGCCGAACTCAAGCTGGCGGGCGATGTGGCAGCCGAGGTTTACCGCATACTGGCGCTGAACCGGCAGATCGAGGTACGCGAGCATTTAATCGAGATCGATCGAAAACTGGTGCAGGGTACGCGCAAGCGCTTCAAGGCCGCCGAAGTTTCCGAGCTCGATGTGAACGCGGCGCAGCTTGATTTGTTGCGCCTAAGCCAGGAACGCGCGCTATTATCGAGCCAGCGGATGACCCAACTGGCTCGCTTGAATCAACTGCTCGGCAGGCCCGCAACGCAAGCGCTGGAGTTGGACGACACCCTGCCAAGCAGCGAATCGTTGCCGAATTTGGCCGAACTGCAAGCTCAGGCGCTGGCCTTACGGCCCGACCTGCGTTTCGCGCTCCTCAACGCCGACCGTGCCCGGGCCGACCAAGCCTTGGCGCGCGCGCAGCGCTGGGAAGACTGGAACGTGGGCGTGGGACTGGAGCAAGGCCGCCAGGTGATCGACGGGGGGCTACCCCAAGGGACCAGCCGCGCCCTCGGCTTGAGCCTGTCGATTCCATTGCCGCTGCTGAACAAGAACCAGGGACGCATCGCCGAGGCGGCGTCCGCCGGGGCGCAGGCCGACGCACGCATCGAAGCGCTCAAGCTCAGCATCGGCAACGAGGTGGCCGGCGCTTACGCCGAAACGGAACGTTTGCGCCAGGCTTTATCGGAATACCGGCGCAACATGCTGGCGGTCAGCGCGCGCAATGTGCGCCTTGCGCTGCAGGGCTACGACCAGGGGCTGGTCTCTATCCTTGAAGTAGTGCAGGCGCAACGCCAACAAGGCGAACTCAACATTGCCTACCTGAACACCTTGGATCAATACCTTCAGGCATGGGCGAGATTGCATACCGCTACCGGGGATTATGCCGGGTATGCCTCCGCGCAACCCTAGAACCCTTATGAGGGAATTCAATATGCGAAGTTTTTCCACACGGCGTATGCAGCGTCGCTTGCTTATAAGCCATGACTTAGCCAGCGTATTTTGCTGGGTTAGTCAAATGACGAGTAGGTTTGTCAGGCAATGGCGCGGCCTGCTGTTTCTGGCGCTATTCGCTGCGCCCGGCGCGGTGCCTTCCGCCTTTGCGCACGGCGGCGAGATCGAAGTCGGCGGCGGAGCACGCGGGCCGGTGCAATTGAGCGCCGCGCAGCAGCAGGCGATCGCCTTGCAGTTGGCATCGGCCGGCCTCCGCCCGCTTTCCGTCGAATTGAACCTGAACGGCGAGCTGCAGGTGCTGGCGAATCGCCAAGCCGACGTCAGCCTGCGCATCAGCGGCCAGGTCAAAGCGCTGTACGCCGGGCTGGGGGAGACGGTTCGGGCCGGACAGCGTTTGGTGCGGGTGCAATCCCGTCTGGTGGGCGACCCGCCGCCCAGCGTGACCATCAACGCACCCATGAGCGGCGTGATCGACGCCCGCAATGCGGCGCTGGGACAAGCGGTGGAACCCAACACGGTACTGTTCCATATCAGCGACCGTTCGCAGCTTGCCGTAGTCGCGCGAGTGTACGAAGAAGACATCGGCAAGATCAAGCTCGGGCAGGAAGCCCGCGTCCGGGTGCTGAGCTACCCGAAGCAGACCTTCGCCGGCAAGGTCATCTTGATCGACCCCAATCTGGACCCGCTGAACCGCACCGTGAAGGTGTGGATACAGATCGCCAATCCGCAGGGCTTGCTCAAACCCGGCATGTTTGCCCGTGCCGGTGTTGTTTTGCGGCATAGCGAGGCGGCGCTGACCATCCCCAATAGCGCCGTTATCGAGGCTAATGGCGAGAAATTCGTGTTTGTTCGCAATGGAAAAAAATTTGACCGTGTGGAAATAAGCCTAGGCGCCAAAGACGGCGAATACAGCGAAATCACCGATGGCCTGGTGCCAGGCGATGAGGTCGTGACGCAAGGCAATCGCCAAATCTACACGATGTGGCTTACCGGCGGCCAACTGCAAGGGGATAACGATTAATCATGTTCAATCGCCTGATTGCCTGGTCGCTCCACAACCGCCTGATTGTCCTCGCCATCACGCTGGCCTTGTTCGTCGCCAGCGGGTACGCATTGCAGCGGATGCCGGTAGACGTCTTCCCCGAATTCGCTCCCCCTCAGGTGGTGATACAAACCGAAGCGCCCGGCATGGCGCCGCAGGATGTGGAGTCCTTGCTGACTTATCCGCTCGAGAGCGCGATCAACGGTACGCCAGGCGTAAGCGATGTGCGTTCCAAGACCTCCGTGGGGCTGTCCACCATTACCGTCATATTCAACGCAAATACCGATGTCTACCTGGACCGGCAACTGATTAACGAGCGTATCCAGAGCGTGGCCGGACGGCTCCCCGCGGGAGCCAAGCCGCCGGTGATGTTGCCCGTCACATCGGCGGTGGGATGGCTGGTCAAGTATGCCCTGACCAGCGATACCTTATCCCCGGAGGCGTTGCGCACGCTGTCCGACTGGGAAATCCGTCCGCGCATCCTGGCGCTGGGCGGCATCGCCTCGGTGGTGTCCATAGGCGGCGAGGTCAAGCAATACCAGGTGCGCCTGGACCCAAGCCGGATGCTGGCCTATCAGGTCAGCGCCGAAGAAGTGCGCAAAGCACTGGAAAAATCCAACACCAACGTACCCGGCGCCTTTCTGCAGCGGCCCGGGCAGGAATTGATCGTCGGCGGCGTCGGACGCATTAGCTCGCTGGACGACTTGAAAAACACCCTTATCGTGATGCGCAACGGCGCCCCGATCACCATAGCCAATGTCGCGGAAGTCGCCTTCGGCGGAGAAATCAAGCGCGGCGACGGCGCCTTCGCAATGAAAAACGCGGTGATCGGAACCATCTCCAAGGCCTACGGCGCAGACACCCTGAGCACGACGTATAAGGTGGAAAAAACGCTTGCCGACATAAAAAAACAATTACCGGCAGGCGTCCAGATGGATACGCAGGTGTTCCGGCAGGCGAATTTCATCGAGGCGGCGATTCACAATCTGAAGCTTTCGCTGCTGCAAGGCGCGCTCATCGTCATGGTTATCCTGTTCGTCTTCCTGATGAACTGGCGCGCCTCGCTGATCACCTTTTTGTCCATGCCGGCCTCTTTTGCCGGCGGCATCCTGGCGATGCACGCCTTGGGCATCGGCATCAACGCCATGACCCTGGGCGGATTGGCCATCGCCATCGGCGAAGTGGTGGACGACGCCATCATCACGGTGGAAAACGTGGTGCGGCGATTGCGCTTAAACCGCAATGCGGCAAGCCCGTTGCCACCCATCGAGGTGGTGTTCGACGCCGTGCAGGAAGTACGTAATTCGGTCGTATACGCGACCTTGATCGTCATCATGATCTTTCTCCCCATATTCTTCCTGCAAGACCTGGCCGGACGCATCTTCAGTCCCTTGGGCGTGGCTTATATCGCTTCGGTGACGGCCTCTTTGGTGGTGGCTGTGACCATGATCCCGGCCCTCTGTTATCTGCTGCTGGTGCGAAACAAAGCGCAGGATCAAGGCGTGCTGCTGCATGCCTTGGACAGCCGCGAATTGCTTGCCGATACTACGCCGGCCGGCAAAGCCGAAGAACACGAAACCCGCTTTGTTCTCTGGCTGAAACGTCATTTTTTGCGCCTCTTGAACTTGGCCTTGCGCAAGTTTTGGTGGGTAGCGGGGCTGTCGCTGGCAGCGCTGGCCTCGTCGCTGGCCTTGCTGCCGCATTTCGGCCTATCTTTTTTGCCCGAGTTCCGCGAAGGCAACTACGTCATCGCCATGACCACCTTGCCCGGCACTTCGCTGCAAGAATCGATGCGCCTGGGCGCCCTGGTGCGCCAGGATCTGCTCAAATATCCGCAGGTGGTGTCGATCGATCAGCGCGCGGGCCGCAGCGAACTGGACGACGATGCGCAGCCGCCCAATTTCAGCGAATTCGATGTCCGGCTCGATTTTGCCAAAAATCCGAATATGACGGCAGAAGTCTTGCTTGAGAAAATCCGCCAGGATCTGGCCGGAATACCGGGCGTCGTATTCAACGTCGGGCAGTTCATCGCGCATCGGATGGACGAAGTGCAATCGGGCGTGCGCTCCCAGCTTGCGATCAAAATTTTCGGCAGCAATCTGTCCACGCTGTATCAACTGGGACAGGATGTTCAGAAGGCCTTGCAGAGCGTACCCGGCGCGGTCGACATCAACCTGGAACAGCAGATCCGCATCCCGCAAGTGAGCATCAAGATCGACCGCAGCAAGGCGGCCCGCTACGGCATGGCGGTCGGGGACATCGCCCAGGATATCCAGATGTCCTTGAACGGGGAAACCGTGTCCAGCGTGCAGGAAGGAAGCCGTACTTTCGACCTGTCCGTGCGCCTGGAGCCGGCCGCGCGCGACAGCGTGGAAGCGATCCGCGATCTCTTGGTGGACGCGCCCGGCCTCAATCCCGATGGAAAGGCCAAGATACCGCTACGGGAAGTGGCTGACGTCAGCGTGCAGGACGAAGCGTATTCCATCAACCGCGAAAGCGTACAGCGCTTGATTGTCGTCGCCTTCAACGTGCAGGGGCGGGATTTGGCCAGCGTGATCCGGGACACGCAAGCCAAACTCGATGCCCAGGTAAAACTGCCGTCAGGCTACCACATCGAATACGGCGGCCAGTTCGAAAGCCAGCGCCAGGCCAACCGGATACTCTTGAGCTTCGGCCTATTGGCCCTGCTGGGCGCCGTAATCCTGCTGTACAAGGTATTCGGCACGTTCCGCGAGGCGCTGCTGGTACTGTTCAACCTGCCGCTCGCCATGATCGGCGGCATCGTTGCGCTCTATCTCGCCGGGGCGAACATCAGCGTGGCCGCCGTGATCGGCTTCATCACGCTATTCGGCATCGCTACCCGCAACGGAATCATCCTGGTTGCCCATTACAACCAACTGCGCAAGGAAGGAAAACCTTTGCAGGAAGTCGTGGTGCAAGGAACCCTCGACCGCCTGGTGCCCGTCTTGATGACGGCGGCCACTGCGGCATTGGGGCTGATCCCGCTGTTGTGGGGCTCACCCGTCGGCAAGGAACTGGAACAGCCGCTGGCCCAAGTCGTATTGGGCGGCCTGGTGACATCCACTTTCTTGAACATGATCGTCGTGCCCACGGTTTACCAGCGCATCGAACACTGGCGCGAGCAGCGCCAACGCCGCTCTGCATCGTTGCCGCCGAGCTGATTTATCAACCACTGGAGAACCCGCCATGAACCTGAAGAAAACCTGTAGCGTAGTATTTACCGCCATCCTGCTGGCCGGCACAGCCGCCATCCCGCCGGCGCAAGCCGGCGAAGAGGCCCCTGTGCGGATACCGGCGACGAGCGCCGCCATCTGGCAAGCAATAGACCAACAGACCGCCGCCTTAAGCAAGGCTATCCAAATGGGGGGGCTCACCGAGGTGCATCCTCGCGCCTTCGCCATACGCGACCTGGTGGCGGCCCTGCCGGCGCGTTCCGGTTCCCTTCCTTCCGAAAAACTGGCCCAGGTCAAAGAAAACGTAAAGTTTGTCGCCACCCTGGCACAGCGGCTGGACGCCACCGGCGATGCCAAGGACAAGGCCGGTACGGAAGCGAATTTCAAAAAATTGCAGGAAGTACTGGCTGCAATCCGTGCGGATTATTCGAAAACCGCCGGGAAATAGCGCTGGAGTCTACTTCCAAGCTCGGCAAATGTTTTTAATCGAAAGGAGCCGCAAATGCGCTATCTAAAACTCTCGGCCCTCGCCCTGGCGCTTGTCTTCTCGCAAGGCGCGCTCGCCCACACCGAGGCCTATCTCGACACCCAAACCGCGCCGCATGGCGGACAACTGCGCATGGCCGGCA
>JAIOJO010000586.1 GCA_019911985.1 Sulfuricellaceae bacterium
CCGCTTGTTGTGAATCACACAACCGCGCGTCTTGCTCCTTGGCCTGCGCTCAAATAGCCCCCAGCGTAGCGCCAAATTATTTACGGACAAGCTCTAAATGCATTGTTTGGTAATAGTTTTTTTAGCGCCCCAGTATATCCAATCCCAATGGGTCCTACCAAACAATGCCGGCGGCGCTGAATTTATATCGTATTTGCAATGGATAAGAATGCTAAAAATCAAATTGTGCAGCTTCGGGTTGTTTTGCTTGGACGCTTTTATTACTTTGTTTATTTTGCAATAAGTCATTTGAAGGGGTTCGCTATCCTCGGCGAGCGTCTATATTTCGATTTAGGCAACGCGTGGCGGAGGCAACAATGGCAGAAAATCAAAACGAGACGTCCACGGAGAACAACATCTGGCTGCGCGGGGTGTTCATGGTTCTGCTCGGCATACTCTACAGCTTGGCGGGAACGGTGTTGTTCGTGGTGGCGCTGCTGCAATTCGTGCTCGTGCTGCTGGGCAGCGCGCCCAACGCCAGGCTACTCGCCTTCGGCCGCAGCTTGGGACGCTACGTTCAGCAGCTTGTCGATTTTCAAACCTTCAACACCGAGGATAAGCCGTTTCCTTTCAGCGATTGGCCGGCGTAGCCGGCGGATCGGTCAAGGGCGCTCAGCCTCTCGCCTCGAATCCCGGTTTTGCGCCGCAGGCGGCGCGCCGGGACGAATCCCGGCTGCATGCCGCCAACTCAACATCGCCAGCGGCACCGGATACCCCGCAGCAAGCTCGACCCCGCAAGCGCTATGCCGTCCGCCCTTGCCGCTCGGCGTAATGTTAGAATCGCAGCCTTATATTGGCTGCCTGGCCGTAAAAACCCGGCTAATTCGAGATTCCAAAAACCCAATGTCCCGACCTCACTATACCCAGTACAGCACCACGCCTCAGCCCGGCCAGACCGATTTGCGCTCGATCGGCCGCCTGTTTCCCTATCTGTGGGAATTTCGCGGGCGGGTCTTGTTGGCGCTGGCCTTGCTGATCGGTGCGAAGCTGGCGGCGGTGATGGTGCCGCTGGTGCTGAAGGAGATCATCGATTCGCTGGATAAGTCGCGCGCCAGCCTGGTCTTGCCGCTGGCGCTGATCGTCGCTTACGGCCTGCTGCGCTTCGCCAGCACGACCTTTGCCGACTTGCGCGACGTGGTGTTCGGCAAGGTGACGCAGCGCGCGATGCGGCGGGTGAGCATGGCGGTTTTCCAGCACTTGCATGCGCTGTCGCTGCGCTTCCACCTGGAGCGCCAGACCGGCGGCATCACCCGCGACATCGAGCGCGGCACCAAGGCGATCTCCAGCCTGGTGGGCTATCTGCTGTTCCGTATCACGCCTACCGTGCTGGAAATCCTGATGGTGGCGGCGATTCTGTTCGTCAAGCTGGACTGGGTGTTCGGGCTGATTACGCTGGTGACGCTGGCGGCGTACATCGGGTTTACCGTGACCATTACCGACTGGCGCACGCAGTTCGTG
>JAIOJO010000587.1 GCA_019911985.1 Sulfuricellaceae bacterium
GCCTTGGCACCGGCTTCGGCCAAAACGTCGAGGCCGTCGCGGAAGGGGAAAAATGCGTCCAAAGCCACGACCGAAGCCTGCAGAGACAAGCCCGCGTTGGTGGCTTTGATGGCGGCGATGCGGGCGGAGTCTACCCGGCTCATCTGGCCCGCGCCCACGCCTACCGTCATGCCACCCCGGCAAAAAACGATAGCGTTGGATTTGACATACTTGGCCACGCGCCAAGCGAACAGCAGGTCGCTCATTTCCTCGGGCGTCGGCTGGCGCTGCGTCACCACCTTGAGTTCATCCGGGCTTACGTTACGGATATCCGGCGTCTGCACCAGCAGGCCGCCGCCCACCCGTTTCATGTCGAGGGCGTTGGCACCGGCCGCCAAGGGTACTTCCAGTACCCGCACGTTGGCTTTCCCGGCCAATATCCGCTTGGCTTCGGCTGACACTTTAGGGGCGATCAGCACCTCCAGGAAGGTCTGCGTCACCGCTTCGGCGGTGGCTGCGTCGAGTTCGCGGTTGAAGGCGACGATGCCGCCGAAAGCTGAAGTCGGGTCGGTGGAAAATGCCCGCTGGTAAGCGATTAGCGGATTTTCCGCCACGGCTGCGCCGCAGGGGTTGGCGTGTTTGATGATGACGCAGGCCGGTGCGTCGAAAGTCTTGACGCTCTCCCAGGCGGCGTCGGCGTCGCCGATATTGTTATAGGACAGTTCCTTGCCCTGCAATTGGACATACTGGCTCAAGCTGCCTGGCGCAACCAGCAAATCGCGGTAGAAAGCCGCTTGCTGGTGGGGGTTTTCCCCATAGCGCATATCTTGCACTTTGGCGAACTGGAAATTCAGACGTTCGGGAAAGGCCTGTTTGCCGCCGTTAGGGCTTATGGCCGTGAGGTAATTGCTGATCGCGCCGTCGTAGGCGGCAGTGTGGGAAAACGCTTTCACCGCCAAACCGAACAAGGTATCCGCTTTCAGCGCTCCGGCATGGGCGGCCATTTCCCCGCTGACCCGAGCGTAATCCTCCGGGTCGGTGACGACCCCAACATGCTTATAATTTTTGGCCGCCGCACGCACCATGGTTGGGCCGCCGATATCGATATTCTCGATTGCGGCCTCCAGCGTGCAATTCGGTTTGGCGACGGTGGCGGCAAAGGGGTAGAGATTGACTACCACCAAGTCGATAGGCGGGATGCCGGAGCCTTCCACCGCTGCTACATGCGACGGTACGTCACGGCGGAACAGAATGCCGCCGTGGATCCGCGGGTGCAAAGTTTTCACCCGGCCGTCGAGCATCTCCGGGAAGCCGGTGTAATCGCCTACCTCGACGACGGCAATGCCGGAGTCGTTCAGCAGTTTTGCCGTGCCGCCGGTGGAAAGAATTTCCACGCCATATTTTTTAAGCTCCCGGGCAAAGTCGATAATGCCGGTTTTGTCGGAAACACTGATAAGAGCACGCTTGATGACGGTCATAATTTTTATATCTGATGAATTTAAGGGGGTTTACTTGATGCCGTGCAACTGAATTTTTTTGCGTAGGGTGTTACGGTTTAGCCCGAGGATTTCGGCGGCGCGGGTTTGGTTGCCGCCGGAGTGGGCGAGCACCATGTCCAGCAAGGGCTTCTCCACGCATTGCATCACCATGTCGTACATCGCATGAGGGATTTCGCCGTCCAAGTCGCGAAAATACTCGGTCAGGGATTTACGTACGCAAGTAGCGATGTCGTTCTCGTTGATCATGCGGCAACCCGCTCCTTTTGGTCGTAGTCCAGGTAAGGATTCTGCTCCAGTAAATGGGAGAAGAATCGGTCTGTTTCCGTACGTTGTTCAAGAACAGTTTGCAATTGGTTCATGGCGTGGCGGAACGCGGCGGAACCGTTCAGGCCGCGGGTATACCAAGCGATGTGCTTGCGCGCCATGCGCAGACCGGTGTGCTCGCCGTAAAATTGATACAGTTCGTCCAAGTGTTCTAGCAATACACGGTGGATTTCTATCACTTGCGGGGGCGGCAGCAATTCGCCGGTAAGCAGGTAATGGTCGATTTCGCGAAATATCCAGGGACGGCCTTGGGCGGCGCGGCCGATCATAATACCGTCGGCGCCGCTATAGTCGAGCACCTGCTTGGCCTTCTGCGGACTGGTGATGTCGCCGTTGGCGAGAACCGGGATAGCGATGCTTGTCTTGACGGCCGCGATGGTGTCGTATTCCGCCTCGCCGGAATAGCCGCAGGCGCGTGTGCGGCCATGGATGGCCAAAGCCTGGATGCCGGATTCCTGCGCGATGCGTGCAATGCTACAGGCATTGCGGTTTTCCTTATCCCATCCGGTGCGGAACTTGAGCGTGACGGGAACCTCCACGGCAGCAACCACCGTGGCGAGAATTTTTCCCACTAGGGATTCGTCGCGCAACAGGGCCGAACCGGCCATGACGTTGCAGATTTTCTTTGCCGGGCAGCCCATGTTGATATCGATAATTTGGGCGCCGCGATCCACGTTGTAGCGTGCGGCTTCCGCCAGCATGGCCGGGTCGGCGCCGACGATTTGCACCGAAATGGGATCGACCTCGCCTTCATGGTTGGCGCGGCGCTTGGTTTTTTCGCTGCCGTAAAGCAATGAATTGCTCGCTACCATTTCGGACACCGCCATGCCCGCACCCATACGCTTGCACAACTGGCGAAACGGGCGATCGGTGACGCCCGCCATGGGGGCGACCACGAGCTTGTTCTTGAGGGTGTAGG
>JAIOJO010000588.1 GCA_019911985.1 Sulfuricellaceae bacterium
TGCGGCGGGCTGCCGGGCGCGGCGCCGTCGCCGTGGCAAGTGGGGCAGGTTTGCGGATGGGAAAAATGGATGCTTTCCTCGCCGCCGCTGACGATGCGCTGCAGCGGAACGGCGATATCGACTTCGAGGTTGGCCCCCCGCGCCGGCCCGGCGGAGCGGCGGAAAAACCGCTCGAACAGCCCGCCGCCGAAGTCGAACTGCGTGCCGCCGAAAATATCCTCGAAGTTGATGCCGCCGAACAAGTCCTCCTGGGAGAAATCGGCCACCCCGGCGAAGCCCCGGCTATCGTAATCGGCGCGCTTCTTGGCGTCGGAAAGCACGGCGTAGGCCTCGGCGATTTCCTTGAACTTTTCTTCGGCGCCCGCCTCCTTGTTGCGGTCGGGATGGTAGCGCAGCGCGAGTTGGCGGAACGCGTCCTTGATCGCCTTCTGGCTGGCGTCGCGGGGGACGCCGAGCGTCTCGTAATAATCCTTCTTGCCGTCGGAAATGATGCGTCTCCTGGAATGGGTTTTGGCTTGTATCTGTGGCCGCTCTTAACTATACATAAAAAAGGATGTGCCGCGGCAAGACGCGGGGATTTACTAACCTGAATGAGGAGTCAGAATCATGGCCGAGAAAAAACAAGAAGCAAGCGCCGCCAAAACCGGCGGCGAAATCCAACGGGCAACGCCGGTGCGCGCGATATCGCCGTTCGAAGAAATGGATCGCTTGTTCGAGGGATTTTTTCCGCGCGGCTGGATGCGCCCCTTCCATCTCGATCGCCCGGGCTGGGGCGAGCTGGCCTTGCCCTTCGAAGGCAAAATGCCGCGTCTCGACGTGATCGAGCGCGATACGGAAGTGGTGGTGCGCGCCGAAGTACCGGGGGTGGAGAAGAAAGACCTGGACGTGACGGTGACCGACAATGCGGTGACGATCAAGGGCCAGACCAGCCACGAGACGAAAGAGGAAAAAGGCGATTACCGCCGCTGCGAGATTTCACGCGGTGCCTTCACCCGCACCGTCGCGCTGCCGGCCGATGTGGACGGTTCCAAGGCCAAGGCCGTTTTCAAGGACGGCGTGCTGGAGCTGACCATGCCCAAGGTGGAGAAAACCAAGCGGCATAGCATCAAGCTGGATTAAGCTTGAACCCGGGCGGCGCAGCAGGAGGTTGCTGCGCCGCTTTTTCGGGAGACTGGAAAACGGTTTGGCAACCCTGCCGCAAACGAGGAGAAACGATGAAAAAGGGATTCCGTAGGGCATTGCTGTGCTGCGTCGCGGCAGGCAGCCTACTCTTGGCCGTAGCCGACGCGGCAGCAGCCGAACTTGGCGACCTTTGCTGGCTTACCGACAAGGGAACGATGCTGCGATTCTCGATAACCCAAAGCGGGGCGGGCCATTACACCTATACCGGCTTATTCGACGACGGCGATGGGGCCTCTTATTCCATCATTGGCCAGGTCGCCGCCACGGGCAATACGATTCTAGGCAGTTTCAACGGCTCGGTGAGCACGGCCTCCAGCTTCAAGACGGCTACCTTTCAAGTGACGTTTGGCCCGACGCTAGCCGGCTCGGCGGAGGGGATACGGCAAAAGTATGATCGGGTATCCGGGCTCACTTCTACCGACTACCGTACCCACACCCTTACGCCTACAGGCTGCCCTTAGCGGGGGAATTCCGCTAGCCTCAGGCCAGCCGCCGAAGCCGGACTGCCGTCCCGGCCGCTCCAATTAACAGCCTGGAAAGCAGTTCCATATCCGGCGGCATGCCGCGGCGGCGCACGTCCAGGAGCAGGGCGATGCGCATGGCTTCGCTGCGGTTCCACACTTCGTGGGGGAAGGTGTCGTCCCAGAGCAGGCATTCTCCATCGGCGATACGGTGTTCGGCACCGTCGATTTTAAGTACCGTGCTGGGGCGGCCATCGGCCCCGGTGGGTACCGACAGGCCCAGGTAGAAGCGGAGCACTCCCCGGAATGGGCCGCGGTGTTGCGGGATATGCTTGTGCGGCGCCAGGAAGGACAGGGTGGCGGACAGCACGTCGGGGACTTCTTCCACCCGCGCGGCCAATTCCGGGCATAGCGCCATATTCCGGGAGATGGATGCGCCGTAGGCCTTCAGCACGAACATCCGCCAATCCCGTCCGTCCTTGGCCGAGATGTCCGCTTGCTCGGCCATCAGTTCGTGAAAGCGGGGAATCTGGACGATGTTTTCGGCGAGCCGCAATGCCTCGTCGCGCAGCAATGGCCACGCATCGACGAAACGCCGGGCTTCGGGAAATCGCGCGCTTGAATCCAAAATGGGCGGGTCGGAAATACGGCTGTCGTAGATCCGTCGGATAAGGCCGGTCGATAAATCGTAAAGGGTGCTCACCGCTTCTCCTTCGTTTTCCTTCGGGCCTCGGCGGGCCTACCGCCCTTCCTTGTACTCCGCGTCGACCACCCGTCCGTGGGGCGATCCGCCTTCGCGCGGGCCGGTGCCGCCTTCGTTGGGAACCTTGGTTTCCGAGTAGACGCCGGCGCCCGGAACTTGGGAATAAATCACCGCACCGGCTTCCTTCAGCGCTTTCTTCAAGGCTTCGCTGCGCTCTATCGCGAGGCTGACGCTGCGTTGGGCGACGGCTTCGCGCGCGTCGCGTAGCGCGGTTTCGATGCGGCCCTTGAGGTCGGCTGTGAGCTTGTCGGCGAAATCCGCCAACAGGCGTTCGGCCTGGTAGCAGGTGGCGTCGGCTTCATTCAGTTTGTCGGCTTCCTCGCGCCGCTGCTTGTCCTGTTCGGCGAATTGCTCCGCTTCTTTCACCATGCGCTGCTTTTCGTCTTCAGGCAGGCGGGTGGTGTCGCTGATGCGGATCGACTGGGATTTGTTGCTGGCGGTGTCCCGCGCCGTCACGCTGAGGATGCCGCTGGCATCGATGTCGAAAGAAACTTCGATTTTCGGAACGCCGCGCGGGGCCGGGGGTAGGCCGTCGAGGTTGAATTGGCCCAGGCTGGCGTTGTCCGCCGACATCGGGCGCTCGCCCTGGAATACGTGGATGGTGACGCTGGGCTGCATGTCTGCGGCGGTGGTGAAGGTTTCGGTTTTTTTTACCGGAATCGGAGTGTTGCGCGCGATCAGCGGCGTGGCGACGCCGCCCAGGGTTTCCACGCCGAGGGTGAGCGGGGTGACGTCCACCAGGACGATGTCCTGCTTGAGTTCCCCGGCGAGCACCCCGGCCTGGATGGCGGCGCCGGACGCGACGCATTCCATCGGATCGACGCCCATTTCCGCCTTGCGCCCGAAGAGTTCCTCGAAAAAGGCGCGCACCACCGGCATGCGGGTCGGGCCGCCGACGAAGACGATGCGGTCGATCTCTTTCGGCGTCACGCCGGCATCCTTCAGCGCTTGGTCTATGGGGCCGCGGCAGCGTTCGACGACGGAGCGCACCTGGCGTTCCAATTCGGTGCGGCTGAGGTCGAGTTCCAGGTGCTTGGCCTCGCCGCCGACGGAGGCGATATAAGGCAGGCTGATGTGGGTGCTGGTGCCGCTGGAGAGCTCTATTTTTGCGACTTCCGCCGCTTCCAGCAGGCGGGCGGCGGCCTTGCGGTCGCGCCGCACATCGATGCCGCTCTGCGCCTGGAAGGTCTCGGCAAGGTGCTCGAAGAGAGCCTGGTTCATGTCGGTGCCGCCGAGCTGGGTATCGCCGCTGGTCGCCTTGACCTCGAACACGCCCTTGCCGAATTCCATGACGGTGACGTCCAGCGTGCCGCCGCCGAAGTCGATCACCGCGATGCGCAGTTCCTGCCCTAGCCGGTCCAGGCCGTAGGCCAGCGCCGCCGCCGTCGGTTCGTTCACCAGCCGCGCCACGTCCAGGCCGGCGATGCGGCAGGCGTCCTTGGTGGCGCTGCGCTGGTTGTCGTCGAAATAGGCGGGAACGGTGACCACCGCTTGGCTGACCGCCTCGCCGAGAAAAGCTTCGGCGTCGCGCTTGATTTTCTGCAGCAGAAAGGCGGAGAGCTGCTCCGGCGAGAATTCCTGGTTGTGCAGGCGGATTTTCTCGCGCCGGCCCATCTTGCGCTTGAACGCCGTTGCCGTGCCGTCCGGGTTGGCGGCGGCCTGGCGGCGTGCCGGCTCGCCCACCAGCATTTGGCCGTCGGCGGCCACGGCGACATAGCTGGGGAAAGCCTTGCCGCCCAGGCTGACGCCTTCCGCGCTGGGGATGATGACAGGCCGCCCGCCGCGCAGCACGGATGCCGCCGAATTGGAGGTGCCGAGATCGATGCCGATGATTGCCATGGTGTCCTCGATTGGGTTTTAAGTAAGCGCTTTCAGTATAGCGGCGGGGCGTCAGGGAACAAGGCCGACGACCTCGGGGGTAAAGCGGAAAAGAGGGATGCGGAAGGGCTCGCGTCGCTGCACATCCATTCCCGGATTCCCTCGAAATGGCCCAGCTCCGCCGGGTTCAATCCATGGCGTGCAAGCCTCATCGTATCGGGCGCATGCTGTCCGGCAGGAGAGCGGTGCGCTGGCGCCGTATCGGCAGGTTCGTTGAATGGCGGCCAAGGGCGAAATTCAGCCAATCAAGCCAGTCCGGCAATCCAGCGGGTATACAGCGTGTCGGCCACGGCGTTGAGGGTGGCCACGCGCTGCGCCAGGTTTTGCTCGATTTGGGCGGCGCTTTGCACGGCCGGACTGGCGCGGGCGGCGCTTATTTCGTCCCGGCCTTTTTCGGTCCATTCGCGCACCATTGCTACGGTCATTTCCACGTGGCATTGCATCCCCAGGTGCTTGCCCAGCGCATAGGCTTGATGGGCGCAGTAGGGGTTGGAGAGGATGAGTTCGGCTTGCGGCGGCAGCGAGAAGGTTTCGCCGTGCCAATGGAAGGACTCGAATTCGCGGATGCCGCCGAACCAGGACCGGGCGGTGGGCGTGTCGGCCACCGCCACTTGGCCCCAGCCGATTTCCTTGACCGGGTTGCGCTCGACCGCGGCGCCTAGCGCCTTGGCGATCAATTGCCCGCCCAGGCAATGGCCCAGCAGCGGAATATCCTGTTCCACTGCCTGGCGGATCAGCGCCAGCGAGCGGGGTATCCAAGGCAGGTCGTCGTTGACGCTCATCGGGCCGCCCATGAATACCAGTCCGCTGTAGGCGCCGGGGTCGGCGGGGAGGGTTTCGTTCTCGTCTATTTTGACGAGTTGCCAGGGAATCGAGCGGCGTTCGAGGAATGTGGCAAAATAGCCTGGGCCTTCGTAGGCGAGGTGACGGAAAATCGCAATGGGTTTCATGGGAGCGGCGCCTGGATGAAAAAATTACATTCTATTCTCATTTGCTTGGGGCTGTTGATGGCCTCCGGCGCCGCGGCGACGGATGTGAACGTGATCGGCCTGACGGCGGGAAAAGCGGTGGTGACGGTCAACGGCGGCCGCTCGCGAGTTTTGCGCGTAGGCGAGGCGACGCCGGAAGGGGTCAAGCTCTTAAGCGCCGATTCGGATAGGGCGACTTTCGAGATAGACGGCAAGCGCGCCAGTCTCGGCCTCGGCCAGGGCATTTCGGCGGTTTCGGTGCGCTCGAACAATCCCAGCGCCAGTTTGCCGGCGAATGGGCAAGGACACTACCTCGGCATGGGGAGCATTAACGGCATCGGCACCCGTTTCATGGTGGATACCGGCGCCAGCCTGGTTTCCCTGAGCGGCGCCGAAGCGCGGCGCATCGGCTTGGCTTATAGCCAGGGACAGCGCGGCTGGATGTCCACCGCCAACGGAACGGTGCCGGTCTACAAGATCGTGCTGAATTCCGTGCAGGTCGGCGATATCGTGCTGAACATGGTGGATGCCGCAGTGATCGAAGGCAGCTCGCCGCCGGTGACGCTGCTGGGGATGAGCTTCCTCAACCGGGTGGAGATGCGGCGGGAGGGGGAGAGCATGACGCTGCGGAAACGGTTTTAAGCGGAGTGCGGTATCTACGGCACAGCCTAGTCCGAAGACTCGGCCGAAGAGAGAGGATGCTATTTTTTCCCGCGCCCAGTGAGGAATACAGCCGCTAGGCCCGTGATAGCGAGGCTGGCAATAGTGCCCCCCGCCCATGGTTGCCCTTGGATGGCAACATATGCCCCACCGGTAATTCCGGCCAATCCGATGAGAAGGGCAAAAATTTGCCCAAGGAAGCGCTCGACAAAGATGAAGGTGTTGATGCGCTTATCTTCTGCACGTCGGTGATCGGCTTCGATCTGGGTTTGCAGGATTACCCAATCGACAGCGTCTGGTTTGAACTTGTGCAGTTGTTCCAGTTGCTGAACGGGAATAATGGGTGCGTCTGTTTCGTGTTGCTGGACCGTGAGTTCGCCATCTTGACGGTTGACTCTAGCGGTAGTGGATTTGTTTGCCATACTCTAGCGTTGTTTTCCGAAGATCGCGCGCAACCCGTTTGGCATCGGTTTTCAGCGACGTCATGTCTCGGCGGAAATCGCCTCTTGAGGGGCGGACGTAATCATCCCCAGGCCATAGCACTAAAGCCCGGCCTGCACCGACAAAAAAGTTGATTAAATGTTTTCCCATGAGGCCATGTTAGCAAACGTTGTGCGGCATTGACAATGAGTAAATTATTACACTTTAATCAATACATATGGGCTGGTTGCGTGCTATCGCTGGGTCTTGTCGTGCTCTATTAGCGCGTAGGCCGAGTGATTGTGGATCGACTCGAAGTTTTCCGATTCGGCGACGTAGGCGTCGATGCGGGGCTCCTGGTTGAGGGCGGCGGCGACGTCGCGCACCATGTCCTCGACGAATTTCGGGTTGTCATAGGCGCGTTCGGTGACGAATTTTTCGTCCGGGCGCTTCAGCAGGCCGTACAGTTCGCAGGAGGCTTGGTCTTCCACCAGGCGCACGATGTCCTCGATCCACACCATGCTGTTGGTGCGGGCGGTGACGGTGACGTGGGAGCGCTGATTGTGGGCGCCGTAGTCGGAAATTTTCTTCGAGCAGGGACACAGGCTGGTGACCGGCACCACCACCTTCATCGTGAAGGTGAACTTGCCCTGGTCGATTTCGCCGATGAAGGTCACTTCGTAGTCCATCAGGCTATTGACGCCGGATACGGGCGCGGCCTTGTTGATGAAGTAGGGGAAGCTCATCTCGATGTGGCCGGATTCCGCTTCCAGGCGCGTCACCATTTCCCGCAGCATGGGCTCGAAATTCTCCACCGAGATTTCGCGCTCGCGGGTGTTGAGGATTTCCACGAAGCGCGACATGTGGGTGCCCTTGAAGTTGTGGGGCAGGTAGACGTACATGTTGAACAGCGCGACGGTATGTTGCACGCCGTCGTTCTTGTCGGCGACCTTGACGGGATGGCGGATGGACTTGATGCCGACCTTGTCGATGGCGATCTGGCGGGTGTCGGCGTAGTTCTGCACGTCGGCGATGGCGTCGGTTTCGCAGCCGGGGGTGTCCGTGTTGCAGGGGATGGTGCAGTTGCTCATGTTAAATCCTTATAAGCGGCTCGTTGTTGGGCCACAGTATAATCGATAGAAATAGTTGAGTAAACTACTCAGATAAGCGTAGACGTATGGCGGCGAGCAGGCCGTCCTTGTCCAGCCCGCATTGGGCCAGCAATTTGGCGCTGTCGCCGTGCTCGACGAAGCGGTCGGGCAGGCCCATCTGCAGCACCGGCACCGTCAAGCCCCGCCTTTCCAGGCATTCGAGCACGGCGCTGCCGGCGCCGCCCATGATGGCATTTTCTTCCACGGTGACCAGCAGTTCATGGCCGGCGGCAAGCTGCGCGACCAGTTCCTCGTCCAGCGGTTTGACGAAACGCATGTTGGCGACCGAGGCGTCGAGTTCCTCGCCCGCCTCCAGCGCCGCCTTGAGCAGGCTGCCGAAGGCCAGGATGGCGATTTTTTTGCCGCGGCGGCGCACTTCGCCGCGGCTTAGCGGCAACGCGTCCATTTCCTGTTGCGGCACCGTGCCTACGCCCGCTCCGCGCGGATAGCGCACCGCGCTCGGCCCATTCAGCGTAAAGGCGGTGTATAGCATCTGGCGGCATTCGTTCTCGTCGGACGGGGTCATCACGGTCATATTGGGCACGATGCGCAGATAGCTTAAATCGAAGCTGCCGGCATGCGTCGGGCCGTCGGCGCCGACCAAGCCGGCGCGGTCGATGGCGAAAACGACGGGCAGGTTTTGCAGCGCGATGTCGTGGATCAACTGGTCGTAGGCGCGCTGCAGGAAGGTGGAGTAGATCGCCACCACCGGCTTGTAGCCCTCGCAGGCCAGGCCGGCGGCGAAGGTCAGCGCGTGCTGCTCGGCGATGCCGACGTCGAAATAGCGCTCGGGGAAGACCTCGGCGAAGCGCACCAGGCCGGAGCCTTCGCACATCGCCGGGGTGATGCCGATCAGGCGTTCGTCCCGCGCCGCCATGTCGCACAGCCAGTCGCCGAACACTTGGGTGTAGGTGAGCTTGCCGCTGCCGCCATCCAATCCGCAATCCGGGTCGAACTTGGCGACGCCGTGGTAGCGGCAGGGGTCGTCCTCGGCGAACTTGAAGCCGCGGCCCTTTTGCGTGACCACGTGGAGGAATTGCGGCCCGGACAATTGCTTGATGTTGTTGAGCGTGGTCACCAGCACGTCGAGGTCGTGGCCGTCGATGGGGCCGATGTAATTGAAGCCGAATTCCTCGAACAGCGTGCCGGGGATGACCATGCCCTTCATGTGTTCTTCGGCGCGCTTGGCGAGCTCCAGCATCGGCGGCATGGACTTCAGCACTTTTTCGCTGGCGCGCCGGGCGGCGGCGTAGAAGCGCCCCGACATCAGCTTGGCGAGATAGTTGTTGAGCGCGCCGACATTGCGCGAGATCGACATGTCGTTATCGTTGAGCACCACCAGCAGGTCGGTGTCCAGCGTGCCGGCATTGTTCAATGCCTCGAAGGCCATGCCGCCGGTGAGGGCGCCGTCGCCGATGATCGCCACGGCGCGGCGGTTTTTGCCCTCGCGCTTGGCGGCGACGGCCATACCCAACGCGGCGCTGATCGAGGTACTGGCGTGTCCGGCGATAAAGGCGTCGAACTCGCTTTCCTCGCGCTTGGGAAAGCCGGAAAGCCCGCCGTGCTGGCGCAGCGTGGCCATTTGCTCGCGCCGCCCGGTGAGTATCTTGTGGGAATAGCTCTGGTGGCCGACATCCCACACCAAGCGGTCGGCGGGGGTATTGAAGACATAGTGCAGCGCGAGGGTCAGTTCCACGGTGCCGAGGTTGGAGGCGAGATGCCCGCCGGTACGGCTGACGCTTTCGATCAGAAACTCGCGCAGCTCCTCGGCCAGGTCGGGCAACTGGCGGCGTTCCAGCAGGCGCAATTGATCGGGGTGGTCGATGGTGTTTAGCAAAGGATACATGAGGCCTTAAAACTGCCGCAGCACGATGTAGGCCGCCAAATCGCGCAGGCGCTGGGCCTTGGCGCCGAAGGATGTCAGTGCATCGACGGCGTCGCGGTGCAACTCCTGCGCCATGTCACGCGCGGCGGCGGCGCCGAGCAGCGAAACGTAAGTCGGTTTATGCTGCTCGGCGTCCTTGCCCGCGGTTTTGCCCAGCGTGGCAGTGCTGGCCTCGGCGTCGAGCACGTCGTCCACCACCTGGAAGGCCAGGCCGATGCACTTGGCGTAGTGGTTGAGCCCATCCAGCGCGCCGTCGTGCAGCGCCGCGCCGCAGTGGGCGCCGAGCAAGGCGGCGGCGCGGATCAGCGCGCCGGTCTTGTGGATGTGCATGAATTCCAGTTCGGGCAGGCTCAGCGCCTGGCCCACGCTCGCCAGGTCGATTGCCTGGCCGCCCGCCATGCCGCGCGAACCCGAAGCCTGCGCCAACAAGCGGATCATCTCCAATTGGCGCCGGGGATCGTCGTTCAGGGTATGCTCGGCCAACAGTTGGAAGGCTAGCGTCTGCAGGCTGTCGCCCACCAGCAAGGCGGTGGCTTCGTCGTATTGGATGTGGCAGGTGGGCTTGCCGCGGCGCAGCACGTCGTTGTCCATGCAGGGCAGATCGTCGTGCACCAGCGAATAGGCGTGGATCAGCTCCACCGCCGCCGCCGCGATCGCCACGCGTTCCGGGTCGGCCCCGCTCAACTCGCCGGCGGCGAAGGCCAGCAGCGGCCGCACCCGCTTGCCGCCGCCCAGCACCGCATAGCGCATGGCGTCGTGGAGCCCTTGCGGGGCCAGCGCGGCGGCGGGCAGCAGGCCCAGCAGCACATTTTCCATGCGCTGCTGGCGTTCTCCCGCCCAGTCTTGAAAATCAGCCGAGATCGTTCCCACCGTTGAAATCCTGCAAGGTATTGGCTTCGGTCAACACGCGCACTTGCTGCTGGGCGTCCTGCAGGGATTTCTGGCAGAACTGCAGCAGATCCGTGCCGCGCTTGTAGGCCACCAGAGACTGCTCCAGCGGCAACTGGCCCGCTTCCATGGAAGCGACGATGGTTTCCAGTTCGGATAGCGCGTCTTCGAAGGTTTTAGGGGGAGAGGTGTGCGCGGATCGGCCCATGGCGAGAAGCTTAATAAAACCGCAACCTTACCGCAATCGGCCATCCCCGGTCAATTCGCGGGAGCACGGATGAGTGATGGGGAATGGGGGTGGGGATTTTGCATCGCGTTCGCTCTGCGGCCTGAAGAAAGCGCAAAGCAATGGGCTTTGAGAGTAGCGAGCCAAGTGGGCGCGAGCAGAAAGGGGTTGAACCTACTTGACGGATTCTGTGACGCGGAACATCATTGCGCATGATTCATTCGTTTGCATGTCCAGACACCGAAGCGCTCTTTCGCAGCCAAGACGTACCCCGGTTTACGAACATCGAGCGGGTGGCGCGTCGCAAGCTGCTTCAACTGCACGCGGCCACCGAGCTAAACAGCTTGAGGGTGCCGCCAGGGAACCGCTTGGAAGCATTGAAAGGCGACCGCGAGGGGCAATATAGCATCCGTATTAACGATCAATGGCGGGTGTGCTTCGAGTGGCGCGAGGATGGGGCGCATAGCGTGGTAATCGTTGATTACCACTAAGATGCTGTTTTAATAAATCCTGGAGCCCGCTTGCCGTCGGCCCGGAGGAACGCGGGCTCAGGATTTATTAAAACAGCTTCTAAGGAAGGAGCACTGAAAATGGAACAACTACTTGACGAGATTCACCCCGGCGAAATTCTTCTCGAAGAATTCATGAAGCCCATGGGAATTACCGCCCGGCGGCTGGCGGCCGACATCGACGTTTCGCCCAGCCGCATAAGCGACATCGTGAATGGTGCGAGGCCCATCACCGCCGACACCGCGCTACGACTGGGGTTGTTCTTCGGGATGGAGCCGCGCTTCTGGCTGAATCTGCAAAGCGAGTACGACATGCGGACAGCCACGCGCAATCTGAAAGACAAGATCGCCCCGCGTATCCGGGCGCTACACCCGGATACCGCATGAAAAAAAGCACATCAAACCCGATCCGCCATCGCCCTGACCGCCCGCTTATCGTTAGCTGAGGCTAAACGTCTTCCCCGACATAAGGGTTGTAGCGCCGCTCCCGGCCGAAGGTGGAATCCGGGCCGTGGCCGGGGACGAAGGTCACGTCGTCGCCCAGCGGAAACAGCCGCTCGCGGATGGAGCGCAGCAGCGCGGCGGCGTTGCCGCGGGGGAAGTCGGTGCGGCCGATGGAGTCGTGGAACAGTACGTCGCCGACGAAGGCCAGGCGGCCGGCGGCGTGGTAGAACACCACGTGGCCGGGGGTGTGGCCGGGGCAGTGGATCACTTGCAGGGTTTCTTCGCCGATGTTCACGGTGTCGCCGTCGTCCAGCCAGCGGTCGGGGCTGAAGGCTTCCACCGGGGGAAAGCCGAACATCGCGCATTGATCGGGCAGGGATTCCAGCAGGAAGGCGTCGTCACGGTGCGGGCCGAGGATGGGGATGCCCAGGCGCTGCGCCAGTTCGCCCGCCGCGCCGACGTGGTCGAGATGGCCGTGGGTCAGCAGCACTTGTCCTAGTTGCAAGTCACGCTGGGCGGCGGCGTCCAGCAGGCGCTCGGTCTCGCCGCCGGGGTCGATCAGCGCGGCTTGGCCGCTGGCCTCGCACCACACCAGCGAGCAATTCTGCTGGAAGGGCGTGACGGGAATGACGAGGTGTTTCATGAGGGGCGATTATAGACGCTTGGAATGGGCTCGTGGCACGAAATTCTGCACCACGGAGACACCGCGGCACGGAGAAAACCGGGGGTCGCTTGGGTGGGCGAAATGGCTGTTTTTGCGCTTATTCGGCAAAACGGGCGGAACATGAAATTTGCGCCGCGGGACGCGAGAAGCTGTAACCGGTTTGTCATCAAATCTTCATGGCGCTGTTGCACAGTGGCCTCCATGGTCAATAGCTTCCCGGAAAATATGCGCAAGTCCCCTTCCCGGCCGCGCCGTATCGCCTTGGTGACGGAGACGTGGCTGCCTGAAATCAACGGCGTGGCGATGTCCTTGTCGCACATGGTGAACGAGATGCGGCGGCGCGGCTACGTCATCCAGTTGATCCGCCCGAAGCAGGGGCGCGAGGATAGCGCAACTTTTTCCGGCGGCTTCGAGGAGGTATTGCAGCCGGGCTTTCCGATTCCGCGCTACGATAATTTGCGCTTCGGCTTTCCCGTGGTCGGCTCCTTGAAGCGATTGTGGCGGCACGACCCGCCGGATATCGTCCAGGTGGCGACGGAAGGCCCGTTGGGCTGGGCCGGCTTGCGCGCGGCGCGATCCTTGGATATTCCGGTCATCACCGATTTCCACACCAATTTCCATAACTACAGCCGGCATTACGGCCTGCCCTGGCTGACGCGGTTTATTGCGGCCTATTTGCGCAAGTTCCACAACCAGGGGCTGTATACGCTGGTGCCCAGCGAGGGGATGCGCCAGGAATTGGCCGCCCAGGGCTATCGCAATCTCGCCTTGATCGGGCGCGGGGTCGATGCCTCGCTGTTCAACCCGCTGCGCCGCAGCGACGCGTTGCGGCGGTCCTGGGGCTTGGCGGAGGACGATTACGCGGTGATTTACGTCGGCCGCATCGCCCCGGAAAAGAATCTCGACTTGGCGTGTCAGGCTTACGATGCAATTTGCCGGCAAAACCCGCGCGCCAAGATGATTTGGGTGGGCGACGGGCCGATGCGCCAGTCGCTGCAGAAACGCTACCCGGCGCACCGCTTCGTCGGGGCCAAAACCGGGGTGGATTTGGCGGCGCATTATGCGTCCGCCGATATTTTCCTTTTCCCCAGCATGACGGAAACCTTCGGCAACGTGCTGCTGGAAGCGATGGCAAGCGGCTTGGCGGTGGTCGCCTACCGCTATGCGGCGGCGTCGGAATACGTAACCCACCTGATCAACGGTATTGCCGCCCCTTACGGCGAGCGCATGGAATTCTGCGATTTGGCCGAGCGCCTCGGCTCCAGTCCCGATTTGGTCAAGGTGCTGGGGCGCAATGCGCGCCAGAGCATGGAAAAAAATCACTGGAGCCACATTGCCGACCAGTTCGAGGAGCTGTTGGGCCTGGCCATGAAGCGCGGCGAAAACGCCGAGTGGGAGGCTCGCCTGCTGTCCATACCGGATTGATGGTCGGGCGCAGCGGCGGTAAGTCTGGTAAGACTGACGGGGATTTTGCTGTAATGGCCGCCTGAGCGGTTTTTTTTTGCCTTGCGTATCAGCCCGCCGGAGAGGCGGCGGAGGCGAGGATGATGTCGATTTGGCCGGGGTCTTGATGGAAGAAATGGAGAGGCAAGTGGAGACGTGCGAGAAGATGGCTGCGGCAATGGGCTTGGATAAGCTTCCAGGTTTCGCCGCTCCAGGCGGGTTCGGCGCTCCACAGCGGAGCCTTGCCCGCCAGCAGGTCGTCGATGTTGCCGGCCAGGTAGGCCTGGGTTTGTCCGAGGTAGTAGCCGAAATGGGCGTCGACTTGGCGGTCGATCAAGCCGGAAGCGCCGTACAGCGCGTTCGGCAAGCCGCTGCGGCGCAGCAGGGTTTCGCCGGCGGCCAGGCGGCCCAGCGCCTTGGCGGCGGTTTTTTCGCTGCAGGCGAAGCCCTTGGCGACGAAGGGCGCCAGGGTGCCGCGGCCGGCGCTCAGCAGAGCGCCGGGTTTTTCTTTGACGTGATGACGGATATGCCCATCCATGGCCCACTCGGCGACGATGTGGGTGAGCAAGGGGCGGTCCAGCCAATGCGCTTCGTGCGCCGGAACAAAATGATTGTGGGCCACGACGTCGGCCAGCAAGTGGCTGGCGTAGCCCAGGGCAATGGCTTTTTCCTCGTCCTTGACGGCGGCGTCGAGCAATTGCTGTACCGTGCTCCATTGGTGGGAGTGGCGGAAGGCGGTTTCGTCCATCAAGAGCAGGTCGGGCAGGCAGGCTCCGGCCATGACCAGGCGCGGAAAACGCCGCGCCGCGCGCCAAAGCGCCGGGTCGGCGAGCGGCATGGTCCAGATCAGCAATTGGGAGAAATACACATGGGTCACCAATCCCCATGCCAGCACGTTGGAGCTGTGCAGAACCAAGGGAATCAACCAGAGAAGCTGGAATAAGGCGCGGCGGTTTCGCATGCGCCAAGCTTAGGCCGGCAAGATGAACGGATGGTTACATGGAAATGATTTTATTGTTGCAACAGACTGTTTTTGGGCATTGTTTGGTGATGAGCCCTAATTAAAAGGAGAGAAGTGAAAAATGGAAAGCCCGTACAAAGGTAAGCGAGGACTGAAACGCTTGTGGAATGCATTGTTTTATTCTTGGGCGGGACTGCAGGCCGCCTATAAAAACGAGGACGCGTTCCGTCAGGAAGTCATGCTGGCCGTGATCTTGATCCCGCTGGCCTGTTTCGTTCCGGCCAGCGCCATCGGCAAGGTCTTGCTGATCGGCAGCGTGCTGCTGCTGCTGATCGTGGAACTGCTGAATTCCGCCATCGAGGCGACGGTGGACAGGATTTCGCTGGAGAACCACAGTTTGGCCAAGCGCGCCAAGGACATCGGCAGCGCCGCGGTGCTGCTGACTTTGTTCAATTTGGCGCTGGTATGGGGGATGATCCTGTACGAAGGCTTGGGCCGTTAAGTACTGCCGTTTGGCGGGCGCCTCGGCCCGCCATGCCGATGGAGTTGATCCACATCAACGAAACGGCTTTGAATTTGGCGCCATGTCGAAAGCAGGGGTATTATCCTACCAGTGGGTGAGCACATTTCCCTACTGGATTTAACCTGACAAAGGCAATTCCGTCCGAAAGGCGGAGGCGCAAAGTTCCGGCCTAAGGGCGCAATGCCTAGGGCGGAGGGGCTGCCGGGTTGAGGGGAGCCACGGCTCCGTTTTTTCGGTGCGCCACGATTGATGAAGAACATGCCAATGTCAGGCCAGTTGCCAGTTGCCGTCCTTCTCCCCCTGACATTTAATAATGTCCCCAGAAACGCTTTACCGTCTTGGCCTTGCGCCGAACCGCTTCCCCGCCGGGCTAGATTCCCTCGACCAGTTCCTGAATTTTCACCTGCAGCACCGCGGCCAAGCGCAAGAGTACCGTCAGGGAAGGATTGCCGATGCCGCGCTCGATCTGGGAAACGTAGGTACGGTCGAGGTCGGCGCGAAAAGCCAATTCCTCTTGGGATATACCGAGAAGTTTGCGTTTTTGCCGGACGTGTTCGCCCAGTGCCTGCCGTTCAGAAGGGAAATCACTCTCTGCCATGGGGGGCGAAGATGATGAATTGTGGACTGTCAGTCCACGGGATATAATCAACAAAAAAGGTGTTTCCCGGTAAGCTATTGTTCCAGCAAGAACCACTAAAAAGAAAGGGACAAAATGAAAGTCAATTTACCTGTAACGCAAGTGGAGAAGCCCTATCCCAAGGGGAAATATCTCACCTCCAAAACCGACCTGAAAGGGATCGTCACCTATGCCAACGATACGTTCGTGGAGCTTTCCGGCTTCAGCCGGGACGAGTTGATCGGCAAAAATCACAATTTGGTGCGCCACCCCGACATGCCGCCGCAGGCTTTCGAGGACCTGTGGAACACGGTGAAAGCGGGCCGCCCCTGGCGCGGGATCGTCAAGAATCGCGCGAAGAGCGGCGACCACTACTGGGTGGACGCCTTTGTGGTGCCGGTGCGCAAAAACGACAAGACCATCGGCTACATGTCGGTGCGCTCCGAACCCAGCCGGCAACAGGTGCAGGCGGCCGAGGCGCTGTACAAACGGCTCAACGAAACCAAGGCGGGGCTCGACACCGCGCCTTCCCGGCTGAAGCGCCTGTCCATCCGCACCCGCATCGCGATGATTATCGGCTTCATGGGCCTGCTCATGCTGGGCGGCGGCGTCTTCGGGCTATACGGCCTATCGACGTCCAACCAGGCACTGGAGTCCGCCTACCGGGATGGCCTGCAGCCCACCCGCATGATCGGGCGCATCATTAAGCTGATGGGCGACAACCGTACCCAGGTGATGCTGGCGATCCAGCATAATCCCGACAATCCTTACGCCAAGCTTCACGATCAGCCTATTGCCGCCTACTTCGACCGGGTCGCCAAAAACCGCGACGAGATCACTGCCATTTGGGCGGAATACCTCAAGCGCAGGCTGACGCCGGAAGAGAAGGTCCTGGCCGGGCAATATACCGCCGCGCGGGGAGCTTACGTGTCGGACGGCCTGGCTCCGGCGCGAGAGGCCCTGCTCGGCGGGAATTACGGCCAGGCCGACGAGATTCTCCTGAAGAAAATCAACCCGCTATACGATGTGGCCAATGCGGATGCGGAGGCCTTGCTCACGCAAACGGACAAAGCCGCCAAGGCCGATTATCAGGCTGCCGTGGCACGCTACAACCTGTTCCGCGATGTCGAGCTGGGCGGAACCCTCGCGGGCATCTTGCTGGCGGCGCTTGCCGGCTTCCTGCTGGCGCGCTCCATCATGGACCCCATGCGCCGGGTGATGGGACACTTCGACCGTATTTCCCAGGGCAATCTCACCGATGAAATCGATATTTCCGGCTACGATGAAATGGGGCAAGTGCTCAACGCCTTGGCGACGATGCAGGTGCATCTCAAGGTGATGCTGGACGAAATCAGCGTGGCGGCTCTTACCATCGAGGAGAAGTGCGGCGGCCTGAAAACCGACATGATGAGCGTGGTCGAGCAGTCCGTGCATCAGCACGACCGGGTGCAAAACGTTGCCGCCGCCGCCGAGGAGTTCAGCCAGTCGGTGGTGGAGGTGGCCGAGAGTGCTGACGGCGCGGCCCGTTCCGCAGTAAACTCGCAAAACCTGGTGCAGGGAAGCAATGCCAGCATGAGCCGCAGCATGGAGGCCACCGGCCGGGTGGTGGAGGCGGTGCAGGCCTCCAGCGCCGCTATCGGTGAACTCAATAATTCCATCGAGAAGATTGGCGCCATCACCCAGAGCATCAAGGATATTGCCGACCAGACCAACCTGCTGGCGCTCAATGCCGCCATCGAGGCGGCGCGGGCCGGGGAGATGGGGCGCGGTTTCGCGGTGGTGGCGGACGAGGTGCGTAAACTCGCCGAGCGCACCACCGTCAGTACCGTGGACATCACGGCGATGGTGGAGGCGATCCAGAAAGTTACGCGGCAGTCGGTGGATACCATGGGGCAGGCGGTGCGCGAAGTGGAAAGCGGCACCGGCACGATGCGGGAGTCGCTCTCGGGTCTGGAGCGTATCACCTCGGCCAGCGTCGAGGTGGCCGGCATGGCCCGTCACATCGCCGACGCCGCCAAGGAGCAGGCCGTCGCCAGCGGACAGGTGGCGGACAACATGGAGCAGATTTCTACGCTCATCGAACGGAACACCGCTTCGGCGCAGGACGCCTGGAGCGAAACCGTGGCGCTGTCGGTTACCGCCGAAGGCCTAAAGGAATTGGTCGGCCAGTTCGAATTGATCAAGCACCGATAATCAATCAGGGAGAGAGCAGTATGTTTTTTTCGCGTTGCAAGGAAAACGCCCGCGCCTGGAAAGCCCGCGCGCAAGAACTGGAAAGCCGGATCGGCGGGCTGGAGGCCGAAGTCGAGCAAGAGCGGCGGGGCAGGCTGGCCGCCGAGGCCCAGGCGGCCGAGTCGCAGGGGGAGATCGACAAATGTCAGCGCATTTATCAGACCATGGGCAAATTCGCCACCTCGTTTCTGGAACTCCAGCGTTCCCAACTGGCTATCGCCAATACCATGAAAACCGAGAAGCAG
>JAIOJO010000589.1 GCA_019911985.1 Sulfuricellaceae bacterium
CTATAAATACCCAATGCGATGCGTATGTCCGCTCACCCGCGTTTTTTTACCACTCAGCCTATGGAGAACACCATGAAGAAATTTTTGATTACAACGGCTTGCGCACTAGTATTTGCATCCTGGAATGTGTTGGCCGTGGAAGAACATCATCCCGACCAGACGCAATCCGCTAAAGCGCCCGCGCCGGATACCGGTAAGACAGTGCAGAAAATGCAAGATAACCTGAAAAAGATGCAAGGCCAGCTCGACCGCATTGCCAAAACCAAAGATGCCAAGGAACGCCAAAAGCTGCTGCAAGAATACATGCACACCCTGCAGGACAACATGATGGCAAGCAAGGGCATGATGGGCGGCATGACGGGATGCCCGATGATGGAAGGCGGGATGATGGGCGGCGGCATGGGCATGATGGGTAGTCCGGGCGGTGGCGCGGGTATGTCGCCGGATGCCATGATGAACCGCATGAACATGATGGAAAAGCGTATGGACATGATGCAGATCATGATGGAGCAGATGAAGAACCGTCAGGAAGCGCAACAAGCTGTGCCGATGATGAAGTAACAACGATGCTGTAACCGCCGGTCGATTTTCCTGCACCGGCGGCGCTCGTTCAGATTGAAGTGGTCAGGCTGACCAGCCAGTCTGGGGCGGCTTGCAAAACCCAGGTTTCGAAGCTCTTGTCCAGGCCGCTCAAAATCATGCCGCCGAGCAGCAGCATGATGCCGCCGAGCACGTATTTGCCGACTCGTCCCGCCGCCAGCAGTTTGCCGCGCACACGCCCGACCGCTTGACGCGATAGCAATCCCAAACCCACCAGCGGCGTTCCCGCGCCGATGCCGAAGAAGGCCATCAACAGGGCGACTTGAGCCAGACTTTGCCCCTGGCTTGCCAAGGTAACCGCCGCGCCCAAAGTGGGGCCAACGCAGGGACTCCACACCACGCCGAGCAGCAATCCCAGCAGCAGTTGACCCAGCAGGCTGTCGAAGGAGAGGCGTGAGAGCAGGGACTGCCCCGCTCCGCTGACGCCCGAGGCGGCCAGGGCGAAGCGTTCCTGAAGGCGTGCGGAAAGCAGGATGGCGCCAAAAACCAGCAGCAACACCGCCGCCCCTTGCCGGAACACGCCGGGATCTATGCCCAGAGAGGCGCCCAGGCTGGCGACGAATACGCCTACCAGGGTAAAGGACAGAGCCACGCCCGCCGCCAAGGCGAAAGGGCCGAGGCGGTGGGCGTTGAAAGCGGTGCCGATGAGTATCGGCACCAGGGGCAGAACGCAGGGAGAGAGGGTGGACAACGCGCCCGCACCCAGGGCCAAGCCGTAACTTCCGAATCCGAATTCCATGGCGCGCCCCTTACAGTGCTTTTTTCAGCAAGGCGGCAATGCTCTCGCGGTGGGTGTCGCCGGTGGATCGCCCCGTTTCCTTGCCACTCTTGAAGACGATCAAGGTGCTTTGGTAAGTCACCCGGAATTTCCGCACGACGGATTTCTGGCTGTCGAAATCCACGCGCAATCCGGTAATCCCCTGAAACTCGGGCTGCTTCAGTAAATCGACGAGTATCGGTTCCTGGGCTCGGCAGGTGGGGCACCAGTCGGCATGCACCATTACCAGGATGGGCTTACCCGCCTTTTGCAGCGCATCGAATCGGGCCTGGTCATAAGGCTGTCCCGCGGCCAAGGCCGGGCCGGCAGCGAGCAAAGAAGCGAGCAGCAAGGATTTTAAAAGCTTAAGCATGTGTATCTCCGTTCAGTGTGGTTGGTTACACCGCTTAGTCGTATGGCAGCGGAAAACCTGACAGCCGTTTTGGAGATTATTGCTAAATGCTCTTTTAAAACCGGCCGTTTGGCGGCGGCCGGGTGTTTTTCCTGGAATAGCGGCGGGAGATCAGTGGAGGGCTTGGGTCGAAGCGGAAAAACACTCGTCGCGCCACAAACAGCCGGACTGGTCGCACGCACCGCTGGAGGCGGTGGCGAAACAATCGAAATTACCTTCGGCTTGCTGGATTTTGCGGATCAGGACGGTTTTCGACAAGCCCGAAGCTTTGATCTGGTGCTTCCGCGCAATATCGCGGATTTCTTGCGTTTTCATGGCATATCTCCTTGACGTTCGCCCATCGGAACGAGTGGACGATGCTTAAAAGCTAGCGGAAAATCCATGAAAATCAAGTAGGGAGTTTTCTTATTTTAAAGGCTTAGAAAAAACCACGGGGCCGAATAATCGGCCCCGTGGTTTTTACGCAACGGCGGGCGGTTTAGGCTGCGAAGTTTTGCGCCGCGAAATCCCAGTTCACCAGGTTGTTGAGGAAGGTCTCGACGAACT
>JAIOJO010000590.1 GCA_019911985.1 Sulfuricellaceae bacterium
CCGCCAGGCTCACGCCGAGGATGGCGTTGGCACCGAGTTTTTCCTTGTGCGGCGTGCCGTCCAGCTCCAGCATCGCGCGATCCGCCGCCCCCTGGTCGAGGGCGTCCAAGCCGATGAGGGCGGCCGCGATCTCGCCGTTGACGTGGCCGACGGCTTTCTTCACGCCCTTGCCGCCGTAGCGGGACTTGTCGCCGTCGCGCAGCTCCAGCGCCTCGTGGATGCCGGTGGAGGCGCCCGAGGGCACCGCCGCGCGGGCGAAGGCGCCGCCTTCGAGAGCCACTTCCACTTCGACGGTGGGGTTGCCGCGCGAGTCGAGAATTTCGCGGGCGTGTATGCGTTCGATGCAGGTGAACATAAAACCTCCTGGTTGATTTAAGTGTCTTTAAGGATAGGCGGTTTTACCGTCCTTGCCTGCCAAGTTAAACGCCGCGGATTGCAGAATTATGGCTGCGCGCGCATCACCCAGAACTTAAGCAGCAGCGCCGCCGCCAGCGCGCAGGCGGCGGAAAAGGCGAAGGCCGCCTCGGCGGCCACCCCCTGCCATAGCCAGCCGAACAGCAGGGAGGCGGGCAGCAGCATCGCCCCGGCGGTGAGGTTGAACCAGCCGTAGGCCGTGCCGAGCCGGTCGCGGGGGGCCAAATCGGCAACCAGGGCCTTCTCGGCTCCTTCCGTGGCGGCGAGAAACAGCCCGTAGAAAGCGAACAAGGGCCACAGCAGCAGCGCATGGAAACCGTTGATGCCGAGCAGAAAATAGAACAGGCCGTACACCGCCCAGCCCGCGAGAATCAAGCGCACCCGCCCCAAGCGGTCGGACAGCGCGGACAGCGGCGTGGACAGCAGCATCGCCACCGCCGAGGTCAGCGCCCACAGCAAGGGCACCTGGTAATCGGACAGCCCAAGCTCCTTGGCCCGCAACAGCAGGAACATATTGGACGAATTGCCCAGCGTGAACAGGGCCAGCACCAGCAGGTAGCGCTTGAAGGCGGGCGGGAAGCCTTCCAGTTTCCAGGAGAAGAGCGGTCGCTTGGCGGCCGGAACGACGGGCGGCTCCTTGACGCACAGCGCCAAAACGACGGTGGCGATACCCGGCACGATGGCCCACAGGAACACCTCGCGCAGCGCCATGCCGCGTTCCAACAAGAAAGCCGCCAGCAGCGGCCCGATCACCGCGCCGGCGTTGTCCATGGCGCGGTGCAGTCCGAAGGCCAAGCCCCGGCGATGTTCCTCCACCGCGCCGGCCAGCAGCGCGTCGCGCGGCGAGGTGCGCAGGCCCTTGCCCGCCCGGTCGGCAAAACGCAGCGCCAGCACCATCGGCCAGCTCGACGCCAGGTAAAACAGCGGCCGCGAGAAGGCCGCCAGCCCGTAGCCCGCCGCCACCCAGCCCTTGGCGTGGCCCCGCTTATCCATCAGCACGCCGGAAAAGAGCTTGAGCAGGCTGGCCGTGGCTTCGGCGATGCCCTCGATCAAGCCCAGCGCCCGCGGCCCGGCCATCAGCACCGAGGCGAGGAACAGCGGCACCAGCGGGTAGACCAGCTCGCTGGTGCTGTCGTTGAACAGGCTCACCAGGCCCAGCAGCCAGACGGTGGAAGGTAAAGCGAATAAAGCCTTCAGCATCTCAGCGCACCGCCATCATGCTGCAAGAGAGTTCCATTTTTAGTCTTGTTTTTTGTCGAACACTTGATTCAAACATTTATCCGTCACGCTTCCCGTGCCTTCAGCACTATTATCGACGAGTCATACGCAGCCAAGCAATTGCAGATTACGGGTATCCGTAACACGTGGTTGGTTTTGGATTTTTGGCTGAAAATTCATTCGATAGCTAAACCGCATTTCGTGGTTATTTTAGCTTTGCGCCCAATGCCTCCAATCGACCCTTTGCGGACTATGGCGGCCAGATACGCCACTGAATACGCCACTGACCGCAATACAGCAAAGTAGTCATTCCTGTTGCTTCTGGGAGCGGGCATCAAGCAAAAAACAGAACGTGACCGCTCCATTTGCCAGTCATCATCAATGGAAAAGTTCGCGAATGGCACAAGCGAGAGGGCTCAATCGTAACCTGAATTCAGGTCGTTTTGGTGCTTCTAGAATTGGGTCAAAAACCTTTATTTCCTGTGACCTAAGCTTGCGATTACGTCGTTGCAACGCTTGGTGGGCAGCATAGGCAATCATATGATGAATCGCATCGGAAAGTTGCGGTCGTTCGTGCTGAAGCACCTCCAGAATGAGCGTCCCATAGGCTGCGGCAACCGTGGGTTGTAGCCGCTGTATCGCGTGCACGAGAAACTCGCTGGCGACCTGAACGCCGGAGACGATGTCTAGCGTTGGCTTGCGGAAGGTCTCCAGCATCGTCCTAACTCCCTCGGAGACACGAGCCGGGGTGCGCTTCGCAAGGGTGAGCATGTCATCGGCCCGCACACTGACGAAGTCGTGGCCGGCGGCAAGCTTTACAACCACAGCATCAGCGTAGGCGTCCTTACTGATCAGGCCCCTGTCACAAGCTTCCATAAGTACGGGCTGAACACCCATCGACATCGCGACGCCGGCTTCTGGCGCCAGAAGGCGTAGTGCCCCGTCATCCGAGACGAGGACGGCATCCCGTTCAATGCAGAGGTACAGCGCGTCGAGGGAGTCGTTGTCTAGCGCCTTAGTAAGGAACCTATGACTGTCAGTAACCTCCTGTGGGCCTGCAGTTGGCAAAACTTCGCAGTGGTCGTCAATACAACGAAGCATCTCACGCAGGAACGCCTCACGATATTCGTGGTACGCGGGCGGAATATCGGTCATCAGCAGATGACCGT
>JAIOJO010000591.1 GCA_019911985.1 Sulfuricellaceae bacterium
GTTCGGGCGCGACGCCGGGGTGGCGATGGTGATTCTGCTGCTGGGGCTGAAGCTGCTCGAACTGCGCACGCTGCGCGACGGTCTTCTGCTGATATTGCTCGGCTACTTTTTGGCGATAACGCAATTCCTCTATTCGCAAAGCCTGGGCATGGCGGTTTACCTGCTGCTGGCGACGCTGCTGCTTACCGCCGCGCTGATTCAGCTCAACCAGACCGGATCGCGCGCCCGTCCGATTGCATCGGCTTTACGCCTGTCCACCGTGCTGCTGGCCCAGGCCGCGCCCATCATGCTGGTGCTGTTCTTCCTCTTTCCGCGCATCTCCGGCCCGCTATGGGGGATGCCGAACGACGCGTTGAGCGGCGTCACCGGCCTGAGCAACGAAATGTCGCCGGGTTCCATCAGCCGCCTCAGCCAGTCGGATGCGGTGGCGTTCCGGGTGGAATTCCAGGGCGCGCCGCCTCCGCCGCAATCCCTGTATTGGCGCGGCCCGGTGCTGTGGCGCACCGATGGCCGATTGTGGACGGAAGGACGGCCTGCGCCCCAGGCCAAGAGCGGATACCAAGGCCTAGGTCAGCCGGTGAGCTATACCGTTTCCTTGGAGCCGAACGACCGTAACTGGCTGCTGGCCCTCGACCTGCCCGCCACGGCTCCGCCCAATGCGCGCATGACCGCCGATTTTCAAGTGCTCTCCGATCATCCGGTGAGCCGCCGCCTGCGCTACCGGATGAGTTCCTATCTGCGCTACCGCACCGGCGATCTGCCCCCGCAGGAGCGCCAGCGCGCTTTGCAGCTACCCGTCCGGGGCAACCCCCGCACCCTGGCCTTGGCGGCTTCGTGGCGCCGTTTAGGCCAGCCCGAGGCGATCGTGCGGCAAGCGCTGGCGTATTACCGGGACCGGCATTTTAGCTATACCTTGACGCCGCCCGCGCTCCCTGGACGCGACCCGGTGGATCGCTTCCTGTTCGACACCCGGCAGGGGTTTTGCGAACACTACGCCGGTAGCTTCGTGCTGCTGATGCGGGCGGCGGGCGTGCCGGCGCGGGTGGTGACCGGTTACCAGGGCGGCGAGTTCAACAGCTTCGCGCGCTACATGATCGTGCGCCAGGCGGACGCCCATGCCTGGGCCGAAGTCTGGCTGCAAGGCCGCGGCTGGGTGCGCATCGATCCCACCGCGGCGGCGGCGCCGGAGCGGCTGGCATCGGGCGCCGAGGCGGCTCTGGGCGGAGGCGGGATACTCGGCCTGCCGGCGGCCTTCCAGCTCGATGCCGCGTGGCTGCGGAAGCTGCGCGACGCCTGGGATGTGCTGAACGGCGGCTGGAACCTGTGGGTGCTGGGCTATAGCCAAGAGCGCCAATTGCAATTGCTCTCCCACCTCGGCCTGGGTCTGCTTAGCTGGCAGGACATGGCGATAGGCTTGATGCTAGCTGTGGGCGGGTTGTTGGCAGTTTTGGCTTTTTTCCTGCTGCGCCGCAACACGATCAAGCGCGACCCGGTGCAGGCTGCCTACCGGCTGTTCTGCCGCCGCCTGGCGCGCCGGGGGATGCCGCGGCAAGCCAACGAAGGGCCGCTGGACTACGCAGCGCGGGCCGTCCTCGCCGTGCCGGAACGCTACGACGACATAGCCGCGATCGGCGCGCTATATGCAGAATTGCGCTATGGCACGGAAGCCGCGCCGGAGCGGGTGGCGGAATTGCGGCGACGGGTGCGGGGGTTCAAGTTTTAATGCCGTGCTAAAAATGCGTTAACCGCAAAGGGCGCGGCAGGGCGTGGTTTTCCGCTACAATCCAGCCATTGCGCATTCGAGACTAGAGCCTGCGGTGACGAGAAAACTTATCAAGATCAAACACCTGACTCCAGGCATGTATATCGACGAGCTGAATTGCAGCTTGAAGGAGCGCGAGCGGATAGGCGAAACCCGCAATTTCCTGGTAATCAGCCAAAACGAGATCGACCGCTTGGCCTCGCTGGGCGTGCAGGAGCTTTACATCGACCCGGAAAAAGGGATGGATCATATCGACGAGGACGAAGAGCGGAAAAAGTCGAATCAAGCCATCGCCGAGCTGGCGCGCCTGAGGAATACGCACCATGCCCCCAAGCCCAAGTCGCTGGCCGACGAACTCTACGACGCCAGGCTGGTGCTGACGAAAACCCGCGCCGAACTGGAAAAAGCCATCGCAAACCTGCGCGCCGGAAAAAAAATCGAGCTCGCGCCGATCCGTCCCGTGCTCGAAGAAATTTACAAGTCGGTCAGCGAGAACAAGGACGCCATCGTCACGGTGTGCCGCAAGAAGAAAAAGGGCGGCTACGCGCTGGAGCATTCGGTCACGCATTGCGCGCTGATGATGGCCTTCGGCCAGACGATGGAGATGGGCCAGTCCGCGCTGCTCGATCTGGGCCTGGGCGGATTGTTCCTCGACATCGGCATGATCCGGGTGCCCGCCGCGATCCTCGACAAGCAGGGGGCACTCACGGCGGAAGAGCTGGACGTCATCCGCAAGCATCCTTCATGGGGAGCTTCCTTTGTCAAAAGCACAGACGGCTTCCCCGAAAAGGCGCTGGCGGTGGTGTTGGAGCACCACGAACGGCTCGACGGCACCGGCTATCCCAAGCAGTTAAAAGAGCACGAAATCTCCCTGTTCGGCCAGATGGCGTCCATCGTCGATGTCTACGATGCCTGCATCTCGATCCGCAACTACGGCAGCGCGGCCGACCCCTGCCTGGTCATCCGGCAGCTCTTCGAGGGGGCGGGCAAGCTGTTTCACAAGGAGCTGGTACAGCAATTCATCAAAACCATCGGGATTTATCCGGTCGGCACCCTGGCACGGCTGGAGAG
>JAIOJO010000592.1 GCA_019911985.1 Sulfuricellaceae bacterium
CTTTCCCCCCGCCATGAAAATCGACGGCAAAATGACGCCGGTATCCAATCAACAACTGACGCCCGCCCACACCCAGGATCTGGCGCGCGCCATCATGAACGACAAGCAGGCCGCCGAGTTCGAGTCCACCAAGGAATGCAATTTCGCCATCAATCCAGCCGGGATCGGCCGCTTCCGTGTCAACGCTTTCGTCCAGCAGCAGCGCGTGGGCCTGGTTTTGCGCACCATCACCACCAAGATCCCCAACTTCGACGACCTCGGCCTGCCCGCCGTGCTCAAAGACGTCACGATGACCAAGCGCGGCCTGGTGATTTTCGTCGGCGGCACCGGCTCGGGAAAATCCACCTCCCTCGCCGCCATGATCGGCTATCGCAACCTGAACAGTTACGGCCACATCATCACCATCGAAGACCCGGTGGAATACGTGCACGAGCACATCAATTGCCTGATTACCCAGCGCGAAGTCGGGGTCGATACCGACTCCTGGGAAACCGCGCTGAAAAACACCTTGCGCCAAGCGCCGGACGTTATCCTGATCGGTGAAATCCGCGAGCGCGAAGTCATGGAGCACGCCATCGCTTTCGCCGAAACCGGCCATCTGGCGATGGGCACCCTGCACGCCAACAGCGCCAACCAAGCCCTCGACCGCATCATCAACTTCTTTCCCGAGGAGCGCCGCGCCCAATTGCTGATGGATCTCTCCCTCAACCTCAAAGCGATCATCTCCCAGCGCCTCATCCCCAAAAAGGACGGCAAGGGCCGCGCCGCCGCGATCGAGATCCTGCTCAATTCGCCGCTGATTTCCGACCTGATCTTCAAGGGCGACGTCCACTCCATCAAGGAAATCATGGCCAAATCCAACGAAATGGGCATGCAGACCTTCGACCAGGCGCTCTTCAATCTTTACGAGGATGGCCAAATCACCTATGAGGATGCCTTGCGCAACGCCGACTCGGTAAACGACTTGCGCCTGCGCATCAAACTCCAGGGCAAGGATTCCAAGGACAAGGATGTCATGTCCGGCATCGACCATCTGGACATCGTTTAGCCCGCGTATCGGAACGGCTTTGATTGGCTATCGATCCGCATGCCCAACCTCGCCTCGCTGCTGCAAAAGCACTTAAGCACCCCGGATAAAATCCTTTACCGGCAGTGGGAGGAAGAGCGCTGGCAAGACTATAGCGCCGGCGCTATCGCGGCATTGGCCGCCCGCTGGCAGGCCGCCTTCAGGCGCGTGGGCCTGGCGCGCGGCGAGCGGATCGCTTTGGCACTGCGCAATAGCACCCACTGGGTAGCCATCGACCAAGCCGCGCTGGGCTTCGGCCTGGTCGTCGTCCCGCTGTACCCCAACGACAACGCCGAAAACATCGCCTGGTGCCTGACGGATTCCGGAACCCGCCTTTTCGTCACCGAAAGCGAACGCCAAGCCCAGGGACTCGTCGCCGTGCTGGCCGACCCGCCCATCGTGGTCTGTCTCAACGGCGAGCCTCCCGCACCGATTATCGCTGTTCGCGATTGGCTGCCCGACGCCGACCTTCCGTTTGAAATAAGGCCGGCCGATCCCGGCCAGCTCGCCACCCTCGTCTACACTTCGGGCACCACCGGCCGCCCCAAGGGCGTCATGCTGTCGCACGAGAACATCCTCGACAATGTAAGCGCCGTTTTGGAGATCATCCGGCTGAACCCTGATGACGCGCTGCTCTCTATCCTGCCCCTGGCCCACATGTTCGAGCGCACCTGCGGCTACTATTGCCCCCTCTCCGCCGGAGTCAAAGTGACGTATTCGCGCTCGCTCAACCTGCTGGCCGACGACTTGGCCAGCCAGCAGCCGACCCTGCTGATCGGCGTGCCGCGCATCTTCGAGCGCTTTCTGCTGCGTATTGAGCAAAAACTGGCCAACGCTCCTTTCAAATCAGCCCTGGTCAAACTGACCGTCCTTCTCGGCTGGCGCTGTTTCGAAAACCGCGCCTATTTTCCGGAGCGCCTGCTCTACCGGCTGCTACGGCAACACATCGCCCCCCCTATTCTCAAGCGGCTCGGCGGCAGACTCCGCCTCGCCGTCGTGGGCGGCGCCCCCATCGAACACCGCGTCAGCCATTTTTTTATCGGCCTGGGCTTGAGCCTGATTCAAGGCTACGGCCTGACGGAAACCTCCCCGGTTGTCAGCGCCAATCCCCCAGACGACAACATCCCCGATTCGGTTGGACTGCCGCTTTCCGGCGTCACGGTTCGCCTGAACGAAAAAAACGAATTATTGGTACGCAGTCCAGGCGTGATGCAAGGCTATTGGAATAACCCGGCCGCTACCGCGGAAGTCCTGCTGGAAGACGGCTGGCTGAACACCGGGGACTTGGCCGAAATCGCGGCGGGCCGGATTTATATCCGCGGACGGACCAAGGACATCCTGGTGCTTTCCAATGGCGAAAAACTGTCGCCGCAAGACGCCGAGATCGCCATCCTCGACGACCCGCTCTTCGAGCAGGCGATGCTGGTGGGCGAAGGCCGCCCTTACCCGATTTTGCTGGCTGTCAGCGTGGAACGGATGGAAAAAACCTTGTTGCGCCACGCCAATGCCCAACTGGCCCACCTGCCGCGCTACCAAAAAGTGCGGCGGGTCATCGCTTGCCCCGAACCCTGGACCATGGAGAACGGCCTGCTGACCACCACCCAAAAGGTCAAGCGCGACGCGGTTTGCGAGCGTTACCGGCTCGCGATAGAGCAAGCCTACCGCGAACGCTAGAACGGCTTGACCACGGCCAATATCACCACCGCCGCCAGAATCAACACCGGCATCTCGTTGAACCAACGGTAGAAAACGTGACTACGGCGATTGCGCCCGGCGCGGAAATCGCGCACCAGTTTGCCGCAATACAAGTGATAAGCCACCAGCACCGCGACCAAGGCCAGCTTGGCGTGCAGCCAGCCGCCGGATATGCCGTAACCGAGCCACAGCCAGGTGCCGAAAACCAGCGTGAGCACGGCCAGGGGGGCCATGAAGCGGTAGAGCTTGGCTTCCATCAAAGCGAGGCGATCCGCGGCTTCCCCGGTGCCGGCCATGGCATGGTTCACAAACAAACGCGGCAGGTAAAACAATCCGGCGAACCAGCTAACCATGAAAATGATATGAAGAGCTTTGATCCAAAGCATTTATACTTTCCCAAATGATTATTTTCAAACCCAGGCGGCGCCGAGGTCCAAAAGCCACGGCAAAAAACGCCCGAATCGAGAACGCTCAAACCGCATGAACTGGCGCAATATCCTCAAACGCTTTCGCCCGGACTGGCTCAGCCTAGTGCTGATCGCCCTCATTGTCTACGTATGGTTCCGCCCGCCCGCCTGGGTGAGCGAACTCAAGCAGCCTGCGCCTAGCCTGGAAACCGTCACCCTCAACGGCGAGGCGATAAACCTGCAAGACCTGCGCGGCCAAGTCGTACTGGTCAATTTCTGGGCCAGTTGGTGCCCTTATTGCCGCCACGAAATGCCCGACATGGAGCGTTTCTACCGCGACTACCGCAAGCGTGGATTCACCATCCTGGCGTTCAGCACCGACGAGAACGAATCCGATGCCCGCAGCGTGATGGCCAAAGAAGGATACACCTTCCCCGCCGCCATGAGCCGCTCTTCGGACAGCGCGGCCTTCGGCGGCGTCAGCCGCCTGCCGACGTCTTTTATCATCGACAAGCGCGGCATTATCCGCCATAAAATCAGCGGCCAAATGTACTATGCGCGCTTGCAGTCCTTGGTGGAGCCGCTACTCAAGGAATAGGGCGCTATCCGGCGGCCAACAGATGTTCGATCTCGCGGTGCAGTTCGGCAAAGTCAGGCTCGCCCAAGTAACGCTGAACGATGTGTCCCTGACGGTCGATCAGAAAAGAGGTCGGGGTCAAGCGCACCTCGCCGAAGGCGAGTGCATTGGCACCGCTGGAATCCAGCGCGACTTTGAACGGCAGCGCGTTTTTTTCCGTATACGTGCGGACATAGGCGGGCGTATCGTAGCTCATAGCGACCGCCACCGTTTCGAAACCCCGGTCGCGGTAGTTTTTTTGGGTTTCGACCAGGCTCGGCATTTCCTTGATGCAGCCTGGGCAACTGGTAGCCCAGAAATTAACCAGCACCACCTTGCCGCGCAAACTGGCCACGGTCACTTGTTCGCCGTTCAGCAGAGCAAACGTCGTATTCGGCGCCATCGGCTTACTACTCAGAAGCAGCCAAGCCCCAGCCACTACGGCCGCGGCAACGATGGCCGCAATCACAGCTTTTTTCATCAGCACCCATCCAAACGAAATTATCGCCTCTAATTGTCGTGGTTTTCCGGCGGCTTGTCATTACCCCTGCTTGGATACGCTCCATAGCGATACCGTGGACAGCCAAAGCGATGGCCGGGTTCCTTATTTCGGCACCCGGTTAGCGCCGCCTTGCGCTAAAATGCACAACTCAGCGCCGCCCTAAAGCGCGTCCATCACGATAATGCCATGCCCGATACCCTGACCGCACGCCTCCGCGAAATCCCCTACAACTACACGTCCTTTTCGGACCGGGAAATCGTTATTCGTTTTCTCGGCGCAGAGATGTGGGACGTTCTTAACAAACTGCGCGGCGAGCGCCGCACCGGCCGCTCCGCCCGGATGTTGTTCGAAGTGCTGGGGGATCTCTGGGTCGTGTCGCGCAATCCCTATTTGCAAGACGACCTGCTGGCCAACCGCAAGCGCCGCGACGCCCTGGTCGCGGCGCTGCGCCATCGGCTGCAGGCCATAGCCGAGCGCCGCCAAGGCAACGATAGGGTGGGCCAACTGCTATCCGCCGCGCAAAAGGCCGTGGACGATTTCGCCGCCGCCTGCGACAACACCGCCAGCCTGCGCCGCCAGGCATTGAAAAAGCTGATGCGCCATACTCGCCGCGACAACATCCGCTTCGACGGCATGAGCCGGGTCAGCCATGTCACCGACGCCACCGACTGGCGCGTGGAATATCCCTTCGTGGTGATCGCGCCGGACAGCGAAAAAGAAATCGCCCCGCTCGTCAAAGACTGTATCGACCTGGGCCTAACCTTGATACCCCGCGGCGGCGGCACCGGCTATACCGGCGGCGCGATCCCGCTGGACCGGATGTCGGCGGTGATCAACACGGAAAAACTCGATCGCCTGGAAAATGTGGAAGTGGTTCCCTTGCCCGGCGTCGAGCAGCCGGTCGCCACCGTGCGCTGCGGCGCCGGCGTGGTGACGCGGCGGGTGATGGAGGCGGCGGAGGCGGCGGGATACGTGTTCGCCGTCGATCCCACTTCCGCCGACGCTTCCTGCATCGGCGGCAACGTGGCGATGAACGCGGGCGGCAAAAAAGCCGTGTTGTGGGGTACCGCGCTGGACAACCTGGCGTCTTGGCGCATGGTGACGCCGATGGCGGAATGGATGGAGGTCGAGCGCCTCGATCACAACCTGGGCAAAATCCACGAAGTGGAGACGGCGCGTTTTCGCGTCACCCGCTTTCGCCGCGACGGCAAAACGCCCAAGGGCGAGCCGCAGATTCTGGAAATTCCCGGCTCGCGCTTCCGCAAAGCGGGGCTGGGCAAGGACGTCACCGACAAGTTTTTGAGCGGCCTACCCGGCATCCAGAAGGAAGGCTGCGACGGCATCATCACCTCGGCCACCTTCATCGTCCACCGCATGCCCGCCCACACCCGCACCGTGTGCCTGGAATTCTTCGGCACCGTGGCGGAGGCGGTGCCCGCCATCGTCGAACTGAAAAACTACCTGGACGGCCACGGAAAAGCCCTGCTCGCCGGCCTGGAGCATCTCGACGAGCGCTATCTCAAGGCGGTGGGCTATGCCACCAAGGCGAAGCGCCTGGGACGGCCGAAAATGGTGCTGGTGGCCGACATCGTATCCGACGACGAGAACGCCGCGGGCGAAGCCGCCTCGCAGGCGGTGCGCATCGCCAACGCCCGCCACGGCGAGGGCTTTGTCGCCGTCAGTGCCGAGGCGCGGCGTAAATTCTGGCTGGACCGCGCCCGTACCGCCGCCATCGCCTCCCACACCAACGCTTTCAAGATCAACGAAGACGTGGTGATCCCGCTGGAGCGCCTGGGCGACTACTCCGACGGCGTGGAGCGCATCAACATCGAACTCTCCATCGCCAACAAGCTTAAGCTGCTCGACGCCTTGGAACCCTTCCTGGCGGGCGACCTGCCTCTGGCCCGCGACGAAGAAACCATCCCCGACACGGAGCGCTTGGCCGAACGCCGCGACATGGCGCAAACCCTGCTGGGCGGCGTGCGCCGCCGCTGGCAATGGCTGCGCGACAATTTGGACGCCGCCTGCACCGCCAGCACCGAGCCCGACGTAGCCGCGCTGGCCGACGCCAGCGTGTTCCACGCGCTGCGCGACCACAGCCTGCGCATTTCCTGGAAGCGCGAAGTGCGGCACGAACTGCACCGTATTTTCACCGGGCGCGAATACCAGCCCATCCTCGACCGCTGCGACGCTATCCACGCCACGGTGCTGAAAAGCCGGGTGTTCATCGCGCTGCACATGCACGCCGGCGACGGCAACGTGCATACCAACATCCCGGTCAATTCCGACAACTACGCCATGCTGCAGGAAGCCAACCTCGCCGTGGTGCGCATCATGCGCCTGGCCCAGGACTTGGGCGGCGTGATTTCCGGCGAGCACGGCATCGGCCTGACCAAGCTGGAATTCCTGCCCGCCGCCACGCTGGCGGATTTCGCCGCCTACAAGCAAGAAGTCGATCCTCTCGGCCACTTCAACCGCGGCAAGCTGCTGGCCGGCGCCGACCTGCGCAACGCCTACACCCCCTCGTTCTCGCTGCTGGAAACCGAAAGCTTGATCATGGAGCAGTCCGAGATCGGCGGCATCGCCGACAGCATCAAGGACTGCCTGCGCTGCGGCAAGTGCAAGCCGGTATGCAACACCCATATCCCCCGCGCCAACTTGCTCTACAGCCCGCGCAATAAAATTCTCGCCACCAGCCTGCTGATCGAGGCCTTTTTGTACGAAGAGCAAACCCGGCGCGGCGTCTCGCTCAAGCATTTCGACGAATTCGGCGACATCGGCGACCATTGCACGGTATGCCACAAGTGCCTCACCCCCTGCCCGGTAGACATCGATTTCGGCGATGTGTCGGTGGCGATGCGCAACTTCCTGCGCAAGCAGGGGAAGAAGAAATTCAACCCCGGCACGGCGGCGGCCATGCTGTTCCTCAACGCCACCGACCCGCGCGCCATCAAAATGATACGCAAACCGCTGATCGAATGGGCGTATCGCGCCCAGCGCCTGGGCAGCAAACTGGTGCGCCGCCTCGGCCTGACGCGCGGCTTGCAGCAACACCCGCCCGCCACCGTGGGCCAAGCGCCGATCCGCGAGCAAATCATCCACATGATGGCCAAACCCATGCCCGCCGGCATGCCCAGCCAGACCGCCCGCGCGCTGCTCGGCGTGGAAGACAAGACCATGGTGCCGATCCTGCGCGACCCGGCCAAGGTGAACGAAGACTCCGACGCGGTGTTCTACTTCCCCGGCTGCGGCTCGGAACGCCTCTTCAGCCAAGTCGCGCTCGCCACCCAGGCGCTGCTGTTCGAACTCGGCGCGCAGACCGTGCTGCCCCCCGGCTACCTCTGCTGTGGCTACCCGCAGACGGCGGGCGGACGCGAGGATCGCGGCCAGGAAATCACCACCGCCAACCGGGTGCTGTTCCACCGCGTCGCCAACACCCTGAACTACCTCGACATCAAGACCGTCATCGTCTCCTGCGGGCACCTGCATGGACCAATTGCTGAAATACCAGTTCGACAAAATCTTCCCCGGCTGCCGCCTGCTCGACATCCACGAATACCTGATGGAAAAAGGCATGAAGCTGGAAGGGCTCAGCGGCCAGCAATACCTCTACCACGACCCCTGCCACACGCCGATGAAGACTCACAGCCCGATCAAGGTGGTGACCGAATTGCTCGGCCAGGACGTCAAACTCAACGACCGCTGCTGCGGCGAGGCCGGCACTTTGGCGGTGAGCCGCCCCGACATCTCCAGCCAGTTGCGTTTCCGCAAGCTGGAGGAAATCAACAAAGACCTGGGCGGCGGCACCCCGCGCGAACATCATTCCACCAAAATCCTCACCTCCTGCCCGTCGTGCCTGCAAGGCCTGTCGCGCTACACCGACGACACCGGCGTGGAAGCCGATTACGTGGTGATCGAAATGGCGAAACGCATCCTCGGCGAGAATTGGCTGGTGGAGTATGTGGCTAAGGCGAATAACGGCGGGGTGGAGCGGGTATTGCTGTAGATGAGGCGTTGCTGAACATCCGCCAGAAGTGGGCCATGCCACAGCAAAACTGGAAAGCGGCACTGAAGCGGTTTACCATTCTCTTCGAGAGCGTATACCGAACTGCACCCAAACCCCGTTTACACAAAATTCCGGACACCCCCGTCCGTTCAAGCTCAACTTCTACCGTTTACTAAATCCCTTGGTTCGCGCTTGTGGCAAGCGCGCCAAGCGATTAAAACACTTTTCTATGGCGTCTTCCCCGTCAACTCGCGGTAACGCTGTTTATCGGCCTCGTAGCGCAGCCGCACGGCTTCCCGCTCGCGCTTTTTCTTGGCGATTTCGTCCTGGAAGTGCTTTGCGTCAGCGCCTTTGGCGCGCTGCAACTCGCCTTCCATTTCCTTGATTTGCTGGTCGAAGGGCTGTAGGTTGCGGTCGCGGATCAGGTCGATTTCCTTCTCGCTGGTGTAGGTGGAGAGCAAGGCGCGATCCCTGCGCTTCTGCTCCAGGGCTTGGCGTTCCTCGGTTTTTTTCTTGGCATCGGCTTCGGCCTTGGCCTTGATCTGTTCTTCGCTCATCGCCCCTTCGATTTTTTTGATGACCACGCCTTTTTTGTTCAATTCCTCGCTGCCCCGCTTCACGTACTGCGGCGGTATGGTGTCGCCGTACTGGGTATTTCCATGCTCGTCCACCCATTTATAGGTGGTGGCCAAGGCCGGCTGGCCGGCAACGAGCGCGGCGACGAATAAGAACAGTTTTTTCATGGCATTTCCCCTTTATTGAACAGGTTCTGGACTAATTCCGTATTGCTGCTTGTAATCCAAAACAGGCTGGCGATACTCGGCCAATTCCGGGCTGTCGGCGAGAAAGCCCAGCAAATCGTCGAGGTTGACGATGCTAGCTACCGGCAGACCGTAGCTGCGTTCCACTTCTTGCACGGCCGAGAGCGTCCCGGTGCCGCGCTCGCGGCGGTCGAGAGCGATGATCACGCCGCCGGGGGTGGCGCCCTGCCGGCGGATGATACCCACCGACTCGCGGATCGACGTGCCGGCTGAAATCACGTCGTCGACGATCAGCACCCGGCCCGCCAGCGGCGCGCCGACGATATTGCCGCCCTCGCCGTGGTCTTTGGCTTCCTTGCGGTTGAAGCAGAACGGCACGTTGCGCCCGGCTTCCGCCAGCGCTATGGCGATGCCGGTGACCAGGGGTATGCCCTTATAGGCTGGACCGAACAGCATATCGAAGTCGATCCGGGCGGCGAGAATGGCTTTAGCGTAAAATTGCGCCAATTGCCGCATCGATTCCCCGTCGTTGAACAGCCCGGTATTAAAAAAATAGGGCGAGAGACGGCCTGCCTTGGTTGTAAACTCGCCGAAGCACAGTGCCTTGCGGCCAATGGCGAAGCGGATGAAATCGTGGCGGAAATCGGACATGTAGAACCTGTTATCGTAAAAATCTGAGGGAGTTACTTTGCGCATTATAACCGCTAATCTCAACGGCATACGCTCGGCCGCCAACAAGGGTTTCCTCGATTGGCTGCCGCGGCAAAACGCCGATGTCGTTTGTTTGCAGGAATTGAAAGCGCAAGAAGCCGACCTGGCATCGAGCCTGCGCTCCCCCTCGGGCTACCGGGGCTTTTTCCACTATGCCGAGAAGAAAGGCTATAGCGGCGTCGGCATCTATTGCCGGCGCGAGCCGGACAAGGTGGTCGAAGGTCTGGGTATTGCCGACATAGACGCCGAGGGGCGCTATTTGCAGGCGGACTTCGGCCAACTCAGCGTCATTTCCGTCTACCTGCCCTCGGGCTCCAGTTCGGAAGAGCGCCAGGGGGTCAAGTTCAGCTTTTTGGAACGCTTTTACCCGCACCTGCTGGAACTCATGGCCAGCGGGCGCGAGGTGATTTTATGCGGCGACCTGAACATCGCCCATCGCGAAATCGACCTGAAAAACTGGAAAAGCAACCAGAAAAATTCCGGCTTTCTGCCGGAAGAACGCGCCTGGTTCAGCAAGGTGCTCGATGAGGCGGGCTGGGTGGACGTCTACCGCCGCCTCTATCCGGATGCCACCGGAGAAGCCTATACCTGGTGGTCCAATCGCGGCCAAGCCTGGGCCAAAAACGTGGGTTGGCGCATCGACTACCAGCTATCGACCGGGAAAATGGCCGAAAAGTCCAAGGCCGCATCCGTGTATAAGGAACAGCGCTTCTCCGACCACGCGCCGCTGATAATCGACTATGATTGGTCATTCTGAAAAATATTTGAGTAAACATAACGAAGAATGGCGTCTTTCCCCAGCCGCAGACTAAAATAAACCCAGAACCGTTTCAACGTAAGGGCGAAGCAGATGGACGAACCCGAATTGCTAGACCAGGAACTGGAGCGAGTGGCGCTTAGCGTCGGCATCCCTCCCCGCCCCGGTGTGTTGATTGAATTATCGGCCGAGGCCAAGAAAGACGAGCCGGATTTTCAGCATATAGAAAAACTGGTTTCCGCTGACGTAGGGCTTTCCGCGGCCCTGTTCAAAACCATTAATTCCCCGTTTTACGGACTGCGCAACAAAGCCACGACGGTAAAGCAGGCCATCAATTTGTTGGGATTGTCGGCCTTATTGCGCATGATAACGGGCATGGCTTTGCGAAACTCTTTTGCCGGAACAAACCAAATTAGTATGGAGCGCTTTTGGGATGCATCGGCCAAGGTCGCCTTGGTGACTTCGTATATTGCCAAGCAATTGCCGGGAATGATACGAGACGAGGCCTACACTTTCGGCCTTTTTCAGGATTGCGGCATTCCCGTGCTGATGCAGCGCTTCCCCGCTTACAAGGAAACCTTAGGCTTGGCCAATCAATCCGTCTCCCGAAAGTTCACGGAAATTGAAGATGAAATTCACGGAACCAACCATGCCACCATCGGTTTTCTGCTGGCGAAAAGCTGGCGTCTACCGGAAACGGTCACAAAAGCCATCCGTTTCCATCATGAACACGCCATGCTGGTGGGAGAACAAGACGATTTACCCGTTGAAAGCCAGAACCTGGTTGCTTTAGCACTGTTAGCGGAGAGAGCCATCCAACTGCACTCCGGGCGCAGCCAGACAGCGGAATGGGTAAAAGGCGGGCCTTTGGTGCTGGCGCACCTGGGTTTATCGGATGCCGAGTTCAATGAAATCGAAGAAGAAATCAAGCAAATCTTGGACAAAGATACTTTTTAAACATCCTGCGCCGCCTCGCCCCGCCACGGCGCAACCTTGAACAGCAGCAGCATTCCCGGCAGCGCCAGCAAGGAACACAGCAGGAAGAAGTTGAACCAGCCGAACTGGTCCACCAGATAGCCGGTGGTGGAATTGAAGATCGTGCGCGGAACCGCCGACAGGCTGGTGAACAAAGCGAATTGGGTCGCCGTGTGGAGCGGGTTGGTGGAGCGGGCGATGAAGGCGACGAAGGCCGTGGTGCCGAGACCCACGCCGAGCGCTTCGAAACCGATCGTCAGCGCCAAAAATAGCAGGTTGTGTCCGGCCTGGGATAAAAACGCGAAGCCTAGGATAGACACGGCCTGCACCACGCCGAACAACCATAGAGCCCGGTTGATGCCGAGCCGGAGCATTAAGACGCCCCCCAGCAGGCTACCGGCGATCGCGGGCCATAAACCGGCGTGTTTGGCGACCAGCCCGATTTCGGTTTTGCTATAGCCCATGTCGAGGTAGAAGGGCGTGGCCAACGCGGTAGCCATGCTGTCGCCGAGCTTGTAAAAGAAAATAAACGCTAAAATCAGCAAGGCCGAGCGCAAGCCTTCGCGGCCGATAAACTCGCGGAAGGGTTCAATCACGGCTTCACGCAGGGTGCGCGGCGCGGACAAGGCCCGTTCCGGCTCGTTTATCAGCAAGGTCATGACCACCCCGGGCAGCATAAACAGCGCCGTGATCTGGAACACGCTATTCCACGGCAGGAAGTCCGCCAGGATCAGGGACAAGGAACCCGGTATCAGCCCGGCAATGCGGTAGCCGTTGACGTAGATCGCGTTGCCCAGGCCCAGCTCGGCGTCGAGCAGGATTTCGCGGCGGTACGCATCGAGCACGATATCCTGGGACGCGGAAAAAAACGCGACGACAGCGGCAAGGTAGGCAATCGACCACAAATCGGTCTGGGGTTGCAGCCAGCCGAACAGCGGAAGCGAAAGCAGCAACGCGGCCTGGGTCGCCAGCATCCAGCCGCGCCGCCGCCCCAGCAGCGGCCAGACGAAACGATCCAGCAGCGGCGACCAGATGAATTTCCAGGTATAGGGGAGCTGGATCAGCGCGAACAAGCCGATGGACTTGAGATCCACCTGCTCGGAACGCAACCAGGCGGGCAACAAGCTGATCAGAATATATAAGGGCAAACCGGAGCTGAAACCGGTGAAGATGCATATCAGCATCTTCTTGTTGAATACGGCTGCGCGTAGCGTGGCGGGCATATAATGCGGGATTTCCGGGAAAGGCCGTACCTTACCCGAAAACACCCTGCAATAACAGCGCCTAGCTTTCAGGGCCGCGCCGCCTGTGGCAGAATCGCGGGCTAAACTCGAGGACCGCACCCATGACCCCCACGCCACGAATCGATCGCCCGCCATGCTGGAAATAAGCCTGCTTTCCTTGTTTCTGACCGGCCTGCTGGGCGGCGTGCATTGCCTCGGCATGTGCGGCGGCATCGTCGCCGCGCTTTCGATGCAGCAGCCCGGCACCGCGCCGCCGCTGCGCCATTACCTGGCCTACAATCTCGGACGCATCGCCAGCTATGCCGCGGCGGGCGCACTGGCGGGGCTGCTCGGCAGCGGCAGCTTGTTGCTGCAGGATATGTTGCCGGTGCGGCAAGGGCTGTATGCCGTCGCCAACCTGCTGTTGATCGCCTTGGGATTGTATCTGGCCGGCTTATGGCAGGGCGTGACGGTCATCGAGCGCGCCGGAGGCCGGCTGTGGCGGCGCCTGCAGCCGCTGACCGGGCAGTTTTTGCCGGTGCGCTCAAGCTTTCAGGCCCTCGCCCTCGGCGCCTTGTGGGGCTGGCTGCCCTGCGGCCTGGTTTACAGCGTATTGATCGCAGCCTTGGCCAGCGGCAGCGCCGCCAAAGGCGCGCTGGTGATGTTGGTGTTCGGTCTCGGCACTTTGCCCAATTTGCTGGCGATGGGCTTGTTTGCTCGCCGCCTGCAACTTTTATTGCAGCAATTGTGGCTGCGCCGGGCCGCGGGTTTGCTGGTGGCGGGTTTCGGAGCGCTGGGCTTGATCCGGCTGGTCCGCTTCGCCGCGGCCTAGCGGCGGCCCATCTCGAAACGATAAACGGCCAGGCTGCCGAACAGATTGGGCAGCAGCGTCACATCCGCGCCCTGGGTCAATACGATGCGCTCCAGGATGTGGATATGGTGGCTGGCGCAAAAAGACTCGAAGTCCTTCAAGGTGCAGAGATGGACGTTCGGGGTATTAAACCACTGATAAGGCAACTCTTTCGACACCGGCATGTGGCCCAGCAAAAGCTGCTGGCGATGACGCCAATAGCCGAAATTGGGGAAGGTGACGATGACCTGGCGGCCCACCCTGAGCATTTCCTGGATGATGCTTTCCGATTTTTTCATGGTCTGCAGCGTTTGCGACAAAATCACGAAATCGAAGGAGTCCGAGCCGAAAATGGACAAGCCGTCCTCCAAATTCATCTGGATGGCATTCACCCCGTTTTGCACGGATTTTAGAAGATTATCGTCGCTGATTTCCACGCCGTAGCCGTGGATATTGCGGCTTTCCTTAAGGTATTTGAGCAAGGTGCCGTCGCCGCAGCCCAGGTCCAACACCCGCGCATTCGGGGTAATCCACTCGGCGATGCGAGCAAAATCGGGGCGAAGGCTGAGGGTCATAGCGGAATTCTTTCCAGGTAAGCCCGCACCACGCCGTGGTAGTACTCGTCCACCATGAGAAACGCGTCGTGGCCGTGGCTAGAGGTGATTTCCGCGTAGCTGAGCTGGCGGTTGTTATCCAGCAGCGCCTTGACGATCTCGCGCGAGCGCTCCGGCGCGAAACGCCAATCGGTGGTAAACGAGACCACCAGGAAATCCGCCGTCGCCGGTTTCAACGCCTCACTCAAACTGCACTGATGATGGTGGGTCGGGTCGAAGTAATCCAAGGCTTTGGTCATCAACAGATAGGTGTTGGCGTCGAAGCTCTCGGCGAATTTGTCGCCCTGGTAGCGCAGATAGGACTCGATCTCGAACTCCACGTCGAAACCGAAGCCGAAAGCGCCGGAGCGCAAAATGCGGCCGAATTTGGAGCCCATCGCGTCGTCCGACAGATAGGTGATATGGCCGAGCATGCGCGCCAAGCGCAGTCCGCGGCGGGGAACGACGCCGTGCTGGTAATAATCGCCGCCGTGGAAATCGGGGTCGGTGAGGATAGCTTGGCGAGCCACGTCGTTGAAGGCGATGTTCTGCGCCGTCAGCTTGGGTGCCGCCGCGATCACCAGCGCGTTGGCCACCCGTCGCGGGTGGGTGATGCTCCATTGCAGCTCCTGCATGCCGCCCAGGCTTCCGCCCACGACGGCGGCAAAACGCTCGATGCCGAGATAGTCTGCAAGCATCAACTGGGTTTGTACCCAGTCGTCGACGGTGACGACGGGAAAGCTCGCGCCATAAGGCTGTCCGGTTTGCGGGTTGAGGCTTTTGGGGCCGGTGGAGCCGTGGCAGCCGCCGATGTTATTCACCCCGAGGACGAAAAAGCGTTCGGTATCGATAGGCTTGCCCGGCCCCACCATGTTGTCCCACCAACCCGGCTTTTTGTCCTGCTCGGAATAAACGCCGGCGACATGGTGGGTGCCGGAGAGGGCATGGCAAATCAGAATCGCGTTGGATTTGTCGGCATTCAGCGTGCCGTAGCTTTCATACACCAATTCAAACCCGTTTAGCGTCGCGCCGCCGCGCAGAGGCAGCGGCGCATCGAAGCGCACATGCTGAGGGGTCACGATTCCGACGGAATTATTAGGGCTGGGCATAATGCGTCAAGTATAACAAGAACGCGCAGCGGCAGGCATCACAGCTCGTTTAGACGAGCCAGCAGCGCCGGCGTTTTTTCCGCTTCGCCGCCGCGCAGCAGTTTGCCGACGAGAGCGCGAATTTCGGGTAAATTGCTTTTCAATACTTGCTGCTTCACCGCCAGGATATGGATCGGGTGCATGGAAAAGCAGCGCAGGCCCAAACCCAGCAGCAAGCGCGTCAGCGTCGGGTCGCCCGCCATCTCGCCGCACACGGCCACCGGCACCCCCAGCATGTCCGCGCTATGGATAGTATGGGCGATCAATTGCAGGACGGCCGGGTGCACCGGGTTGTAGAGGTGCGCCACGGCCTCGTCGGCGCGATCGATCGCCAAGGTATATTGGATCAAGTCGTTGGTGCCGATGGAGAGGAAGTCGAGCTTGCGGGCAAACTGTTTGGCCATCAGCGCCGCCGCGGGGACTTCGATCATCGCCCCGATTTTGATTGCCGGATCGAAAGGTATGTTATCCGCCACCAAGCTGGCTTTAGCGCGTTCGATTAGCGCGAGCGCCTGCGTCAATTCGCCCAAAGACGACAACATCGGAATCAGCAACTGCACGCGGCCGTAATGTGAGGCGCGCAAGATGGCGCGCAATTGCGTCAGGAACAATTGCGGTTCGGAAAGGCACAGGCGTATGGCGCGTAGGCCCAGCGCCGGGTTGACGCCGTAATTTTCGCTGAAGCGCAGTTGCTTGTCGGCGCCCAAATCGAGGCTGCGGATCGTAACCGGCTTGTCATCCATAGCCTTCGCCACTTCGCGATAGGCGAGAAACTGTTCCTCCTCGTCCGGCAGCGTATCGCGGTTAAGAAAAAGGAATTCACTACGGAATAGCCCCACGCCCCCGGCCCCATTTGCCTTGACCTGAGCGATGTCGCCGGGCAGCTCGATGTTCGCCAGCAACTCGATGTCGGTTCCGTCTAGAGTCGTCGCCTTAGTGGTCTTTAACCGCCTCAGCTTTTGTTTTTCCAGCTCCCACTGTTCCTGGCGTAGCCGGTATTCGTCCAATACCTGCCTGTCCGGGTTGACGATCACCACGCCGCCTTGGCCATCGACAATGATCAGTTCGCGCTCGCGGATTAATTGGCGGGCATTATGCAAGGCCAGCACGGAGGGAATATTCAGGCTGCGGGCGACGATCGCGGTGTGAGAGGTCGCGCCGCCGGCATCGGTAATGAAG
>JAIOJO010000593.1 GCA_019911985.1 Sulfuricellaceae bacterium
GAAACGGGACTGGTATGCAGGCGCCTACACGGGACTCGGTGTCGCGGGAGGCGATGCCAGCGACAATGCGTCCGACACCTTAAATACGGCGCGCATCAAGGGCAGCTATTTCTACAATAGGAAAGTAGGCGGCACAGTCGGCCTGTTCTCGACGACCGGAAGCAACAACTCCGCTTACGGGACGGCCACCGGCAGTCCCGACACGCGCGGCTATACCCTTGAAGCGGACTATTTGCCAACTGAAAAGATCAAAGTTGCGTTGCAATACACCGGGTTTAACAAGTTCAATGGCTCGTCGGACAACTACGACGGCACCGGCAGGAACGCGTCCGACAACAACACTGTGTATCTCCTCGGTTGGTTTATGTTCTAGGGGCACGAGATAATGAGAAAACACATATTACTCGTCTTAGGAACTGTCTTATTCGCTACGCCCGCCTTCGCCCACTCGGGCAAGGCCGTGTACGAACAGACCTGTTTCTCCTGCCATGCCAAGGGCGTCATGAACGCTCCCAAATTGGGTGATAAAGAGGCTTGGGCACCGCGTATCGCAGAAGGCAAGCCCACGCTGATGAACCATGCCGATTATGGTTTCAAATCCATGCCACCCCACGGCGGAAACGACGATCTTTCCGAGCAGGATATCTCTGCGGCTATAGATTATATGGTTGAGCAGGCTGGCGGATATCCCGACAAGAAATAGACTGAGCAAGGCAAAAAAAACGGGCAGAATTTTCTGCCCGTTTTTTTTGCTGGCTACAACAGCTAAAGCCTAAACCTGAACGCAATCGACAAAATACCCTTCTATGCCGTTTTCCTCTTTCACCAAGCCGTGGATGTCCGTTTCGAAGCCGGGGAATTTTTCGTTGAATTCACGTGCGAACTGCAAATAGCGCACGATGGTTTTATTGAAGCGCTCGCCGGGTATCAGCAATGGAATGCCGGGCGGATAAGGCGTCAACAACACGCTGGTAATGCGCCCTTCCAGATCGTCGATAGGCACCCGTTCGATCTCCCGATGAGCCATCTTGGCAAAAGCATCGGTCGGCCGCATGGCGGGTATCATATCCGACAAATACATCTCGGTGGTCAGGCGGGCGACATCGTTAGCCTTGTACACATCGTGAATTTGGGAGCATAAATCCTTCAGGCCCATGCGCTCGTAACGCGGATGTTTCGCGATAAAATCAGGCAAGGCACGCCACAGCGGATGGTTCTTGTCGTAATCGTCTTTAAATTGTTGCAAAGCGGCAACGAGGGTATTCCAGCGGCCCTTGGTAATGCCTATCGTGAACATGATGAAGAACGAATACAAGCCGGTCTTCTCCACCACCACGCCATGCTCGGCCAGATACTTGGTGACGATGGCCGCCGGCATGCCCCAGTCGGCAAAGTCGCCGCCTACGTCCAAGCCGGGGGTGATAATAGTGGACTTGATCGGGTCCAGCATATTGAAGCCCGGCGCCAGTTCGCCGAAGCCGTGCCAACGCTCGCCGGCCTTGATAATCCAGTCGTCGCGCTCGCCCACGCCTTCTTCGGCCAAGTAATCTGGCCCCCACACTTTGAACCACCAGTCGGTACCCCACTCCGCGTCCACCTTGCGCATGGCACGGCGAAAGTCCAGCGCCTCCTTGATCGATTCCTCGACCAAAGCGGTTCCGCCCGGCGGCTCCATCATCGCCGCCGCCACGTCGCAGGAGGCGATGATGGCATACTGCGGCGAGGTCGATGTATGCATCAAGTAGGCTTCGTTGAATACATCCCGATCCAGCGTCACGCTCTCCGCATTTTGCACCAGGATTTGCGAAGCCTGGCTCAAACCGGCCAACATCTTATGGGTGGACTGGGTGGAAAAAATCATCGACTCTTTGCAGCGCGGACGGTCTTCGCCGATGGCGTGGTAATCGCCATAAAAATCGTGGAAGGAGGCATGGGGTAGCCAAGCTTCGTCAAAGTGCAGGGTGTCGATCTTGCCGTCCAGCATCTCCTTGATCTCCTCCACGTTGTAAAGGATGCCGTCGTAGGTGGATTGGGTAATCGTCAACACCCGCGGCTTAGCGTCGGGGTTCCGTTCCATCACCGCACGTGCAAAGGGATTGGCGAGGATTTTTTTGCGTATGGTTTCCCACTCGAACTCGCTTTTGGGAATCGGCCCGATAATGCCAAAGTTGTTGCGAGTCGGCGTCAGGAACACCGGTATTGCTCCGGTCATCGTAATGGCATGGAGAATGGACTTGTGGCAGTTACGGTCCACCACCACGATGTCGCCCGGCGCTACCGTAGAGTGCCAAACGATCTTATTCGAGGTAGACGTGCCATTGGTGACGAAATACAAGTGGTCGGAGTGGAAAATACGTGCCGCGTTGCGCTCGGAAGCCGCCACCGGCCCGGTGTGATCCAAAAGCTGCCCAAGCTCGTCCACCGCGTTGCAAACGTCGGCCCGCAGCATGTTCTCGCCGAAAAACTGGTGGAACATCTGTCCCACCGGACTCTTCAGGAAAGCCACGCCGCCGGAATGGCCGGGGCAGTGCCAGGAATAAGAGCTATCGGCGGCATAGTGCGTCAGCGCCCGAAAAAAAGGCGGCGGCAAAGAATCGAGGTACGCTCTAGCCTCGCGCAGCACGTAGCGAGCAATGAATTCCGGCGTATCTTCGAACATGTGAATGAAGCCGTGCAATTCTTTCAGCACATCGTTGGGAATATGCCGCGAGGTGCGCGTCTCGCCGTAAAGGAAAATTGGGATGTCCGCGTTACGGAAGCGGATTTCGCTGACGAAGGCGCGCAGATTGGCGATAGTTCGCTCTTCGTCGTTAGCCAGTTCCTCGTCGTCCACCGACAAGATGAAAGCGGATGCCCGCGACTGCTGCTGCGCGAAGGAGGTCAAATCGCCATAACTGGTCGCGCCTAGCACTTCCGTGCCTTCGTCTTCTATGGCTTTGGCCAAGGCGCGGATACCCAAGCCCGAGGCGTTCTCGGAACGAAAATCTTCGTCGATGATGACGACTGGGAAGCGAAAAAACATAGATAACTCCTGACCGGGAACGGTTGGCCGAGCGCTTGAAACAGCCGGCCTTAAGGCCTTTCCGCGCGACTCTCGATTTAGATTTTAGGCAGCGTCACACCGTGCTGCCCCTGATATTTACCGCCCCGGTCACGGTAGGATATTTCGCACACGTCGTCGGGGTCGGACTCGAAGAAAATAACTTGCGCCACGCCCTCGTTGGCATAAATTTTGGCTGGCAGCGGCGTGGTGTTGGAGAATTCCAGCGTTACGTAGCCTTCCCATTCGGGCTCGAAAGGAGTGACATTGACGATGATACCGCAACGGGCATAGGTGGATTTTCCCAAGCAGATGGTCAGCACATTGCGCGGGATGCGGAAATACTCCACGGTGCGCGCCAGGGCGAAGGAATTGGGCGGGATGATGCACACATCGCCCTTGAAATCGACGAAGGAACTGGGGTCGAAATTCTTCGGATCGACGATAGTAGAATTGAGGTTGGTGAACAGCTTGAATTCATCCGAGCAACGGATGTCGTAACCGTAACTTGAGGTGCCATAGGACACGATCTTTTTGCCGTCCAACTCCTTCACCTGCGTCGGCTCGAAGGGTTCGATCATGCCGGTCTCTTCCGCCATGCGGCGGATCCACTTGTCGGATTTGATGCTCATGCTTTTCTCGGGTGATGGGTAATGGGTGATGGGTGATGGGTAATGGGGATGTGGTTTTTTACGCAATCCCCATCACCCATTCCCCATTACGTATTTTGAATCACGATGCTCGGGAACTTCGCACTAAAATCTTGCGCCTGAATCGCCACCTTGGCCGCGACCCGACGCGCGATGTCGCGATAAATCTGGCTCACGCGTCCATCCGGGTCTTTTACCACCGTCGGCATGCCGGCATCCGTGCCCTGGCGAATCGCGATATCCAAGGGTAAGGCGCCGAGGAATTCTGCCTCGTAATCCTGGCTCATTTTTGCGCCGCCGCCTTCGCCGAATATCCGCTCCTCGTGGCCGCACTTGGAGCAAATATGCAAGCTCATATTCTCGATAATACCGAGAATCGGGATTCCGACTTTTTCAAACATCTTCAATGCTTTGCGTGCATCGATCAAGGCGATGTCCTGGGGCGTGGTCACGATGACCGAGCCCGTGACGGGCACGCGTTGCGCCAAAGTCAATTGCACGTCGCCGGTGCCGGGGGGCAAATCCACCACAAGGTAATCCAGGTCGCGCCAACGCGTATTCTGCACCAACTGCTCCAAGGCTTGGGTCACCATCGGGCCGCGCCACACCATGGGCGTTTCCGCATCGATCAGAAAACCGATCGACATCGCCTGCAAACCGTGGCCTTCCATCGGCTCCAAAGTCGATTCGTTCGCCGATTCGGGGCGGCCGGTGATGCCCAGCATCATGGGTTGCGAAGGGCCGTAAATATCGGCATCGAGAATGCCGACCGTCGCGCCTTCGGCCAGCAGGGCCAGGGCCAAATTGACGGCCGTGGTGGACTTACCGACACCGCCCTTGCCGGAAGCCACGGCAATCACGTTCTTCACGCCGGGTATCATCTTCACGCCGCTCTGGGCGCTGTGGGATACGATCTTCACCAGCACGTTGACAAAAACGCTACCCACGCCGGACAGGGATTTCAATTTGCCTTCTACCTGCTGGCGGATTGCCTCCAACACGCTTTTCGCCGGGTAACCCAGCACGATATCCAGAGAAATATTGTTTCCATCGATCTTGATATTGCGCGCGCTTTTGCCCGCAACGAAATCCCGCCCGGTGTTGGGATCGGTAATTTCCTTCAGTGCGTTTTGTACATCTTGTTCGGTTAAAGCCATATCAAACTCCTAAGCATTCGGTCGCGCACTAGCCCGGATATTTCATAAATTGACACGCGCCCTCGCTTGTCTTTTGATTGATATGAAAGATTTTGCTCAGTCGGGCGTATGAATAACTACGCTGCTCCTTCACAAAACTTCCCTATCAATCAAAATCCTGCGCGATCATCACGCGAATTCATGAAATATCCGGGCTAAAGGCGCAAGTTTAAACAAAAATTGTTATGCCGCATACAGATTGTTAGCCCGGTTTGTTACAATTGCGCCTCTGCTAGTTCCCGGTGAAATCCATGACCCGTAAAATCCTCGTCACGTCCGCCCTTCCCTACGCCAACGGCAGTATCCACCTGGGGCATCTGGTGGAATACATCCAGACGGATATTTGGGTACGTTTCCAAAAAATGCAACCCAACGTGCAACAGTGTTATTACGTCTGCGCCGACGACACCCACGGCACGCCCATCATGTTGCGCGCGGAAAAAGAGGGCATCACGCCGGAGCAACTCATCGCCAAGGTGTGGCAGGAACACAAAGCGGACTTCGACGGCTTCCTGGTGGGATTCGACAACTATTATTCAACCAACACGCCCGAAACCCGACACTACGCCAACGACATCTACGGCAAACTGAAAGCCGCCGGACTGATCGAGATACGCGCCGTCGAACAGTTCTACGACCCGGTCAAGGAAATGTTCCTGCCGGACCGTTTCATCAAGGGCGAATGTCCCAAATGCCACGCCAAGGATCAGTACGGCGACTCCTGCGAGGCCTGCGGCGCCGCCTACCAGCCGACCGATTTGATCGAACCCTTTTCCGCCGTATCCGGCGCTGCACCGGTACGCCGGCAGTCCGACCACTATTTCTTCCGCCTTTCCGACGAACGCTGCAAGGACTTTCTGAAAGAGTGGATCAAACCCCCTCAGGTACAGGATACCGCCGCCAACAAACTGGGCGAATGGCTGGAAAGCGGGCTGTCCGACTGGGACATCTCGCGCGACGCGCCCTACTTCGGCTTTGAAATCCCCGATGCGCCGGGCAAATACTTCTACGTCTGGCTGGACGCCCCCACCGGCTACATGGGCAGCTTCAAGAACCTGTGCGACCGCGAAGGCATCGACTTCGACGCCTACTGGGACAGGGAAAAAGCGGCAAAAGAAGGCACCGAGGTCTACCATTTCATCGGCAAAGACATCCTCTATTTCCACGCCCTGTTCTGGCCCGCCGAGCTGGAACATGCCGAATACCGCACCCCGAGCGGCGTGTTCGCCCACGGCTTCCTGACGGTCAACGGCCAGAAAATGTCCAAGTCCCGCGGCACTTTTATCACCGCCCGTAGCTACCTGGACCACATCAAGAACCCGGAATACCTGCGCTACTACTTCGCCGCCAAGCTGGGCAACGGAGTGGACGACATCGACCTGAATTTGGAAGACTTCACCGCCAGGGTGAACAGCGACCTGATCGGCAAGTTCGTCAACATCGCCAGCCGAGCGGCGGGGTTCATCACCAAGCGGTTTGACGGCCGGTTGGCCTCGTCTATCTCTCTCGGCCACGAAAACTTCCTCAAAGGTCTATTCACGGAAGATTTCAACGAAGACAAAGGCCTGCCTATCAAAGGCGGGCGTTCCGCCCACATCGCCCAATTTTACGAACAACGGGAATACGGAAAAGCGCTTAGAGAAATCATGAATGTGGCCGATGTCGTGAATATGTTCGTCGACCAAACAAAACCTTGGGAATTAGCCAAGCAAGAAGGACAAGACGCCACGCTTCATGAGATATGCACGGTCATTCTTAACGCTTTCAAAGGGCTAACTGTCTATCTC